>JBJMGJ010000380.1:0-69161 GCA_045807965.1 Bryobacteraceae bacterium
ATGAACGAGGGGGGCGGGGATGCGAGGGCCCCCTCCCCCCTACCCCGGAAAATTTATTTTTTCCGGTACAAACCCTTCATCACTACCTAACGCAGCCTCCAACGGGCTCTCAGGGCGTTTAATGCCTATCTGAGAAGATTGTTAATCCCTGATCAAGCAGCCGTAGTGGCTGGCTCGGGTTCAGCAACCTTTCGATAGAGTCCGTTGATGTTTTCCCGGACAATTTCGTCGATTGCATCCTCGATCGCCACATCTTGATCTGCATCTGAGAGTTCGTCACTAGTACGAACGATGCGTGCCAAGTAGGAGGTAGTGTGATAGCCACACGCCTCATCGTAGGCAAACCATTCATCCCAATTGGTAAACGGATTGAACGGATTGTCAACCGTTGTCAACATGTGCAGTGTCATGGCCTCCTCACAATGCAGCCTTAAGCGTGGTGAGCGAGACGCCAAGCTGACCTGCAATCTCGGCCTGTGTATAGCCAAGATCTGCCATCGACTTGGCCCTACTGATGTACGTTGGAGTCATCAACTTCTGAGGACGAGGCATAGCCAACTGTCTGACCTGATCCAGATCAGCGTTGTCCAAGATGTCGTTCAGACGGTTGGTTGTAATGGCTCCAGCCTGGATCGCTTCCCATTCATCAGGCTCGATCCTGATCTGTTGTTTGTCAGCGCCTGTCCTACGACGTGCCTCACGAAGCGCTTGGCCATTGAGCTTCTTGATCTCATCAGGCTCCATGTCTGGGTTGGCCGCACGCTTCTGCTGTACCACAGCATTAGCAAGTACCTGAGCCTGCCTCTCAAGCGGACGATTCCTCATAGCCAAGCTCAGCTTGGTAGTAAGGCTCTCTACTTGGGGGGCATAGGCCTGCCTAGCTGTGGGGGAGTAAGGCTGCGCTCGCGTAGAATAAGAATCCTTACGGGCCTGGTTGGCCAGGGCCTTCAATCTATTAGAGTGCTCAGCATATACCATCTCCATCGGTGTGCCGCCACCCTCAGATAAAAGAGTGCGTGCATCATCCGTTTCCTTGAGCTTCTCAGAAGGCTGTGTCTTGAATATGGTCTTACCCGTACGCCGGTCTACGTAGCTCTCACCCGTCTCAATCCATATTTTCTTACCTGTAGCTGGGTCGATACGGGCCACATGCTTTCGAGCTAATACGTGTACCGGAGAACTGGCTCTGGAAATAAGAGTCGCGGCACCACCTTGAGCACGTCCCTGATATTTTTTCATCAAAGCAGCGATGCCGTTGTCTCGAGCACTCCGCTGATAGTCGAGATGATGCTTCTCGGCATCAATAACCACCATTGAGTGTTTGACTGCACGAGCAAGTTCCTCGTTACTAGCACCCTTGATCGTCATATCCGTAATAAGGTTGGAGACCAACCCCATCTGCATGCCCTTGGTTCTAGCACTCATCTTAGGGGCATCATCCGGCAGCTTATAAAGACGCTGAGGATCAAAACCCTCAAGCTGCTTCAAAGATGGCGCAGATTTGATCAAACCTCGATTGTTGGGAATAACGAGAACCGTATCACCATCGAAATCAGCGCCTGACAATTTGGCCGCTACCGAATGGTGAATACCGACAGCATCTTTCGCAGCCGTGCCGATTATATTCTTAGCGGCACGATTGTTGTTGTTCACTGTCAATTCGGGGATCTCGAAAATACCCCCATGCGGATATCGGATAAGCGCGACCCGATCTCCGTTGTTGAAGTTCGGTGCGTAGATCTCCGAAGGCTTCAAACTGGAAATCGGCAGAATAACGTGATTCTGCGTTCGAGGAATCGCTGCTGCCTTGAGATGCACAGCTGCGGAATCCGCACCATCAGCATATGCATCGAGCAATTTCTTCCGCACAGCCGGATTGGTGAGAGACCGAATTTCATCCAGATCGGCCTTTCGACTGTCATACGTAATACCCAACTGCTGCCTTGCCAACGCTGGCGTTTGCTTGGACAGCATTTGGGTGGAGAAGCTACGAGACCAGTTGTCCCAGTCACCTTCTTCATTCACGATGTTCATGGCCGAGTAGACTTGATCCGCCTTGGGATGGCCTGGCGGATATGTCAATTGGCGAACGACCGATCCGAACGGGTTTTCCGGATCGGACTTCATCGGCTTGAGCGCATCAAGCTTGTTGCCCGTATCACTCTTGTTCGTGTTGAACATGAGATCAACGCCTGCAGGAAGGTTATCCTTGTAGATGGCCATACCCTTCAGGTAATGCGTTCCATCCACCGCCACTCGAACCTGTGCATATCGCGATCGACCCAATGACAGATCTTCAACACCAGGCCGAACGAATATAACTCCGTCAGCTTCAGTGCCACCCTGCTCTGCGTAACGAACAGCGAGGCGCTTGGAGCTCACAGATATGGGTGGCTGAACACCTAAGAACGATCGACCACCATCGTTGCTGTACTCTGCGATGGAGCCGATCTTGTCCTTGTTGGCCGCGATGTCCCTGTACTCGGTGCCAGGAGGTGCCAAGACTTTGATCGTGGTCTTATTGCCCGTACCGAGTTGATCGACCTGAACCTTGTGAACCGTGTATCCTTGTTCACGCAGTACCGCAACAGCAGCATCGAGCTTGGTCCGGCTGACGTTGGCGTGATACTCGACACCGGTGCCGATATCGAGATAACCCTTTTGATCGACCTGTCGCTTGAGCATGTCGGCCGTAGAGTTGAGTACCTTGGCCTTGTCCGCTTGACCAGGAGCCAGCAAGGAGCGTACGGACGATTCGTTGATGCCCATCATCTCACCGATGCGCACATTTGAATATCCGTGATCTTTCAGCTTCTGTGCTTGTGCAATCTGATCTGCCTTCTGCTGAGTCTTGGCGATCGACTTGGCAGCACGGAAGGCTGTAGTGCTCTCGATACCCAGACCTCGAGAGATCTCGGTGTCACTCAGACCTTTCTTCTTCAGATCGTCAACCATTGTAAGGAAGTCACGGTTACGCTGAGATTGTGTCTCGCCCGATCCCCAAGGGTATCTTCCCGACTTGCGGAGGATCCCGTAGTGAGCGAGATAAGCTTCTTCACTGAATACGGGACTCACCCAAGAGCCTCCTGCCTCATCTCGTTGATGCGACGATCAAATCCGATGATCTTGCTGATAATATGGGTCACCTCATCTGGATCGGCATCCCAAATCTGAATTGCGTCGTTCTGATAGATTCGCAGTTCCATCTCGATGTCCATTGGCTTGTACCGATACTCGAGGCAGAATAACGCCGCATAGACGAGAAGCTGCTTCACTGAGGTCGGAGTGATTCCCGTTTTGAGATCATGCACTCGGAGCTTGTTCCGACGAAAGCCGATCGCATCAGCGGTGCCAAAACAATTGGGCGAGTAATATAACGTGACCTCCGGAGACATCCGATAGCCAAGCGCGTCATTCACATAAGCGTTAAGCGTCTTACTGTTCGCAGGAAGCTTAACGCCTAGTCGGATCAATTGGTGCGCCAGATCATGTAACTCTGTGCCACGACGAGCAGCCATTGCTGCAGTGTATGCAGCATCGAGCTTCTGATCGTCGTAACCAATCCAATGATACTTACTAGCGGACAGGAATGCGTGTTGCCCGGCGAGGTCGGAGTGCGTGTTGAAGATCACGAAACACCTCGTCTTCGTTCTCTGGAAATATAAAGGCCGCGTAGGACATGTGATTCAGCTCTGATACGTAGTACGCCTGGTTGGGCTGAAAAGCAGAATCCTTGCTCGCCTTGACTTCCAGCATGGCCCATCGATCACCGAACAAGATGATGAGGTCTGGGACACCCTGCATATAAGAGCTGTCGTTCTTCAGAATCAGGCATCCAGGGAACTCCTTGCGGAGTCTTTTGATGACCTGAGGCTGGTAATGACGCTCCGCCATGATGTCCCTCCCCCAAAACCAACGGCTTGATCTCACCCCTTCTGTTATATACCGCGATTTTTGCGCGTAATAGTAACTATTCTCCATCATACCGTCTGAAGGTATACATCAGCGGCCAAGCGGGCTGTATCTCACCTGCTCCCTGGAATGCGTGAAACGACTGTGCTACGTGAGTTTCGAGCACGCCGTATGTAATCGTCGCTTCCCATGAGTTCTCGAATATAGCGCCGGTCTGTGTCTCGATGATCGGGCAGTTTACGAACGGCGGACGATATCGCTCGAACTGGTTGAGATACTTAGCAGCGTACCAACGAGGCCGCCACAAGAGATTGTTGGCGGCGTTGTTTCGGCGATTACCATCCAGATGCATCGGTACGGTGAATATGTCATCGCTGCCGTGATGCGGCAACCAGCGATCTGCAACGAGCTTAGCGACTCCACGTTTGTACTGACGGCCATCTCGTGTAAGGCCGACCATCACGACACCCGCTTGGTTGATGGTTGTCGCCAAAATACGCCCTGTGTCGTCATTTCGAACCCGACCTTGATCACTCACAGAATATCGCGGAAACTCGTCAATTGACAGCCAATGTTCCATGAATTCTCCCTTAAAATTCTGCCAAGATTTTTCGAAAACTTTTCTCCAACGAGTTTTACTTAGTAACTATTCTACTTTAGTTACTAAGTTTGAATCGAGGAGAAAGTATTTGGCTGTGTTTTTGGCAGAAAGTTACCATGGCAGTATCAAGAATTTAGAAGGATTGTGAGGGCAAAAGCCCAGGTCAGAGGCTTGTAGGCCTCCAAGCTGAGTGTTGTGACTGAGCTGCCATTTTCTGCCATTTATGATCCCGTTTAAAATATCGACCTTTTTGATCTTGTTTTTAGCCCTTCTCGAAAGCTACTCAAAATAGCCCCAAAATTGACCTGTTTTTTCAACGGGATCATAAACGGCAGAAAACGGTTGGCAAATCACGGTCCGAACGTATCTTCCATCAAAGTATGTATTTGACGTGTCAATCGCACTCCTGCATCCATTAAAGTGACCTGCGGTCGCCCAGTTCGGTTGTTTGGATATGGCTTCAGAATCCGTTGCGTGTGCTTGTTTCGGACCCTGCCTAGATTGCTTATTTCATACGCACGAGCTTCTCGTATGGTCTGCCATTCTTCCTCTTCGACCAATGCTTCTGGACCGAAAGCGATCTCGATAAGCTTTTCTACTGGAACTGACCAACGCTCACCATCTACCATCAGCAAGACTCTTGGTCTGTAGTACATGTGGTTGTACTTAAGAATCCGAGCAGTTTTTCGGTTTCGCACTCGCCATTCATTGCTCACTTCGTAATTTGGTGCGGGTTCAATAACACGCCATTCTTCCATCTCACCCTCCTATAGTTTGAATTCACGTTCATTAAAGCTTCGCTTGGTCCGTAACGCCTTCCACACGGCATGATCGATCGGTGAGTCAGACCTGAGTACGTAATAGTGCAGATCCTCGTACGGACTGTTTAATCGATCGATCCGGCCGTGTGCCTGATGCCATAGCTTGTAGGAATATGTCAAAGAATAGAAGCACATACTGTCTGTCTCTACGCAGTTCCAGCCCTCTGCACCGGATTGGTACTGCACCAGATATACCCACTCAGAGCTCTTCGGAATCTCCTCGTGCTTGTGTCCGTTCCATTCGGCTACTCGGATCTGATCACTCAGGGCTCTTAAGATCTCCAACTCGTAATCGAAATTGTAGAAGACGATGAGCTTTGGATGCTTCCGAATCAATGAGCGAACAGCATTCAAACGGCTCACATCCGAGTTCGCAAGGCGCCTCATGACACCAAACAGCTCGCCCGCATCCTTCATCGGTCGATTCGTGTACGGGTTCCATCGTCGCTTCACCGCCAATCTCATCAGGTCCTCGTCGTAATCGACGTGCAGCAGGTGTGTATGCCTGGTGGTGTGTCTCGTACATGGCATGTCCACCAACAGCTCGTTACGGAGCCGTACAAGGCGATTAACGCCTACGTATCGATCCACCTTCGGGTATCGGGTGATGTAGGGGGCATAGACGACATGCTGCCGCTTGAAGTCGGTGATGTTCCGGTAATATCCGTTGGCGATGAAGACCGGCGCGTAGTCGAGCCAAGTATCTCCTGGGGTAGCACTAAGAAGTATCCATCGGTTGTGTTTAGCAATATGTAGGAACGCCTTGACCCATTTGCCGATCCCCACCACTCGCTGTTCGTCAAAGATAAAGAAGGCATTCTCTACCTCGGTGTACTTTCCGATGTTGTTCCAGGAGTCGACATGCAGAACTCCAGCCAGGGTCTCGCCTTTCTTCGTCCCCACCCCGAATTTAGCTGCTTCGGCTTGCCAATCCAGAGAATCCCGCTTCTTGGCTGGGGTGATAACATATAGGTCTCGAGGCGCCTCCCGGGTAAAGTAATAGGCCATCGCCGTACGCGACTTGCCTGTACCCACACCTCCGCAGAGGATGGAACCGTTACGAAGCTTATCGACAGCTTTTTCTTGGTGTGGATATAGATCAAAGTTACCTACCCCGCCTTCGGCAATACGTTCCTGCCATTCGACCTGGATCTTGTCCATTGACATAACAGGCACCAAACCTCCTTACTACCTACAAATATGGTGTAGTTGTAACATCGAGGACAGCGTCTGGGTATCCGCGGATGCTTGGTCATGTCCAATCCTCGATCGGAGACAATTCGAACACCTGCTCCATGGCATGATCCCAATGCCGGAACCGGATGGCCCGATCGTCGATCAGAGCTACGGACGGTTCCTTGACGTTCGTCACCCGGTATTTCGGGAAACCGTGCCGGAAAAGCCAGTCCCAGATTTGCTTACCGTCTCGAGTCGAGAAGATGACTACTTCAAATCCACAAACTTCCAAGGTGTTCAGCGCTTCTTTGGCACCCTCCATCGGCTCGTCGTAAATACTGCCATCGGCCCAACCACGACTGTACCGATGGATAACGCCGTCGAAATCCACCAAAAGCTTCGGTTGATACACCATTTGCTCCTCCATCGTCTATACCTTCTTCCTAGTACCAAAATATCGAACAGCCGATCCAGGATGCGCATGTCGTCCCCAGTTCATGAACACTCGACCACAATAAACGCACTGTGCCATGTAGGTATTCGCGACGAACTTCATCGCCCAACAAGCAGGACACATCAACGGCGGCCAGTTGTCCATCAGTTCTCCAACGAAAGGCGTTTCATCGTCTCTTCGATGGAGAAGGAGTTGTGCACGAACATGTGCAGCCAGGCGCCACTGTCGTCATGGAACAACACTGCGGCACTGTTCCGCTCCAATGACTGTTGATAGAGCTTCTTCAATTTCTCGAGTGGTACTTTGGTTTGGTCGCAGACCATCTCGAGAATTTCCTCTCTCAGTACGATGTATTCGTTCACTTCATCAGTCTCGCAATCTCTCGAAGATCTTTCGCATCACGGTTGGAATATGGTATGCGTTGCTCACCCTGATCGATTCCCAGCGGTTACGTGTGAAGAAAACGACAAACTGACAGTCTGTTGTCTCCGCTTCCACCATCTGACCAGCGAGCCAATACGGATCCAGCCCACTTACCTGGGCGGTATCGTCGAACGTACCCGGCTCGACGATGAAATAGTTGTCCAACGCCGTCTCCGAATGCCAGATCACGGCGCATTTGATGCAATAATCGCCCGAATTGAGTACTCGAGGCTTACCACAGCTTCGACAGGGCTTAAGTTTCAGATCCATCCGCGATCACCTCGAATTCGGCAACGTGATAGGAATAAATTGGTCCGACGAACAGATCTGGTCGGTGAATATGGTTCATACTGCTGAGCTGTTCCCAGTTGTACTCGTGATCCGGTTCCTGCTGAGCAGCAAAAGCCTTGGCCGACTCTTCTTTTTCGAAGACACCGAGAACGACCACGTGATCCCAGGTGTTGATCCGGGTAAGGACGAAAACCTTCATTCCTCGATCGTCACCAACTTCCGCTGAGTGTATTGACCGGGCTCGTCCTCCACCAGCGGACAGACGTCGATCACGAAGAAGCACCGGGTACCATTACCCTGTCCGGACAGAAACTGGATCTGGTCACCCAGCTCGAGGTTGAATCCTCCCCACGGATGATCCTCAAACATGTATGCGCAGCCGTCCTCAGTCATCTCCAGGTCGTCCGGCACGTTCTCCTCTATCCAGGTCACGAGTTTCATTTTGGCCACTCCGATTTGTAAGTGACCCTCAGGCCGACATGAGCCAATCCCGAGGCCAGATCTGTGCACATGGCCCCAGCCGTCGTACACACACATCTCGCCGCAGCGCGGGCAACTCTTGGGCTCCCGGTCGTCCGGCCCGACAATGGGCTTGTGTTCTTTACCCTCCTCGATGATTCGAATATAGGTGCTCATCGTGCCTCCGCCGCCCGGAGTACGATCTGATACACACCTTCGGTAAACCCGCCGTCAGTGGTCGTCGGTTGCTTGTCGACCACAAAATAACAACTGGTGCCCACCTCAGAGAGATACTGCACCTGGTCACCCACGTCGAGATTGAGCCAGTATTTGCAGTCCACGAACGTACCGTCACCATTCGGCAGTACATCCACCGGAGGACAATCACTGTCGTCGATTCGTACGATCTTCATCCCAGTCCAATCCACATGTCGAGAATATAGATGCTGGACAACATACTGCAGAGCTCCAGAGCTAGAATAGCGATAGCGATTCCGTGATAGATGTCTATTTCGGCT
Organism: Bryobacteraceae bacterium; assembly: GCA_045807965.1. Taxonomy (GTDB): domain Bacteria; phylum Acidobacteriota; class Terriglobia; order Bryobacterales; family Bryobacteraceae; genus Bog-105. The sequence continues at coordinate 8,656 of JBJMGJ010000380.1, forward strand.
TCCGCCAACCGTTCTTGCAGCAACATCAAAATGCGCCAGGCCAGTACATTACCCAGGACGATGAAGAATATCTTAAACAAGAGCTTTGACCCATTCTGGCGCATCCTTACGAGCTCGGCGCAGCAGGCCACCTTTCTGAACATGTTCGGCCAGTTCCAGACTCAATCCTCGAGTCGTCACCGGTTTGTACCATTCGATCAGCAATGGCAGATCCTTCGGTGGTTCACTGGTCGGATACCCCATCGAATATGCCACCCCGCCACAGTTCTCGGTGGCGAAGCACGGCGTGGTGAACGGAGTGACCCCCTCGTTCAGGTCCACCGTCAGCCAGGCACCACCGCACTCCCGGCATTTGTAGCCGTTGTACCTGTAGATCGTCGGTTCCTCGGCCAGATCACTTTCCTGCCACTTCCGGATCTTGTAAGGACGCCGAGGTGGGTCCTTCTTTGGTCGTTTGCGGTTACTCACTTGTTGTCTCGCTACTCTCCAGCCGCAATATGTGCACCAGGCTCCTTTCTGGTCGATTGTGACGCTTGTCCGCTCACAGACCGGGCACTTTCCGAATATGCCGAAGGTGTCGGACATGGTTCACGGTTCCTCACTTTCCGATCTTCACTCGAAGCCACCAGTACGGATACCACTTGATTCGTCTTGGATCCAAACTGGACCAGGAGCAGCCGTCCTTACACTCGATACAGCGGGCACTGAGCAGAATGAGCGGATCCTTGATGATCCGGGCCTTGCCTCCGCACATTCCGCAACGCACCATAGGTGGATTCGGATTCGCCATCGTCTCCATCAAAGATTTCCCTGTGTCTGCCTGATGTTCACCAGTGTCTCCAGAGCGATTGCGAGCCGCTCCAGGTAATCCCGTTGCTCTTCCAGAGCATCAAGTATCTGCGACAGAACGTCGTTCTCGGTCGTACGTACATCAGTAGTGTTCTCAGTCTCACTCATCGTATTCTCCTAGAGCTCTTCGTCATCCGGTAGTAGAATGGACGTGCCCGGGATCCAGGTCTTGTAACCTACCCCCGGAGGATTTCGGTTGGTCTGTTTTCGGGTGTATTTCGCCTCCTCGTCCTTACGCAGCTCCTTGATGTGTTCGCATTGCTGCAATTTTCGAACTCGGTGCCAGCCTCGGCCGTGCTTACCCTCACAGGGACAGTCCATCAATCCTCCTTGTGCTGACCTCGACTCTCCCAGACCACATAGAAATACGGATTGCGACCGGTGGCGAAACAGCTCTGGTCCGTATCGATGTGTATCGCCTTCTGACAGCGAATACTCGGACAGCGCGGAAACGTCTGTGGACACCGGTCTTCCTCCTTGACCGGGCAAAGACTGTAGATCAGCCGATCGTCGGAAACCGGATGGAGGTAGAAACGTCTTCGTGGTGGTATAGGCGAGTTTGCCATGCTCTCTCTCCAAGAAAAAACCATACCCCTTGTAAGGGATATGGTCTTGAGGTGCTACTTCAGGCGGATCTTGAGCCGGTTGCGGTAGATGGGATCCGTTCCTTCGATGACGAACTTGTCATCGAACTCGTTCCAGGTTGCGATCCAGACGCTGTGGAAGCGACTTCCGAGAGACTTGACGAACGGATCGCTGGCGCTAATCAGCCGGATAACGGCGATGTAGCCCGGTTCGAAAGTTCGGGGTACTCCAGGGAGGTTGCTTGCGGACATGACGTCGCTAGGATCGAACTCGGCAGCGAGCTCGTTTTTGTTCTCGTCGGTGATACGGAACGCAAACCACTCAGCGGTGGGGTTCATGATGTCTCCTTATGTAGGGGTTTCATCATAACCCGTGTAAACTCCGCGAAAAAAATAAACCGTGTGGAAAGAGCTGGGGCAGCCCGAAAGCCACCCCAGCCCTTCCTCACGTCCTCAGATCACCGGGGCACCTGACTGAGCATGCCTCCGATCATTCCGGGCACGATGCCTTCCGGACCGGCGAACCCACCGGCCACGCCACCGACGAGAGCTCCACCGACGAACTGACGCAGGTGACTCCCGTCCCACGAGCAGGACGAGTTCTGGTGGTAGGCCATGTAGTGGTTCGCCGCACAACCGTCGGCCAGAGCTCGAGCAGGCGGCATGTGGTTGGACGGCCAGAATCCGGCCACGATCGGTGTGACCATCAGCGCGAGACCGACACCGACACCGACGCGGAACCGCTTGTTGGCCCGTGGCCGCTCATCGAGCGAGTCCTCGAACTGCTCGGGGTCGTACTTGACAGGGGTCTTCTGGAGCATTGCTCCTCCTTCGGGTGTCTGCTGGGAACATCCGAACCATTGCGTAGACATCCGTGTCTACTGGTCTCCCTCGTGCTGGGCGAGGAAGTCTATAGTTCGTACAGAGTGTTCTGTACCGGCTCACGCCTTGCGTACCAGTTTCCGCACTGCTCGCAAATATTGTCGATAGATTCGCGAGCAGCGAACCAACGGAGGAACCGATCAAGCCAGTAACGGTGTCGACAACGTGGACAGAACTGCACTTGCCGGTTCCTTTCCGACTGTCAGAAAGCCTTCCAGTGCTCGGCGATCTGCTTGTAGGTCGTGCCCTTGGGCACGATGATCGTGATGGTGGCTTTCGCACCGGACTCGAGCTGCGTCAACGGGATCTTGTAGACGTCGACCTCGTCGTTCTCCAGCGCGACGGTCACCGAATTGACCGTGAGATTGTGCTTGTGGGCGATGTCTCCGTCGGCCATTCCGCGCACGTTCTTGTCGTAGCGGATGGCGTCACGAAGAGCGATTCGAACATCGGTGTTAGCCATGATAGTTCCTCTCAGAGCAGATATAGTTACTTGCTGGTCAGTCGGTCGAGAGCGGTGGGCAGCTTGTAGTCGTTGTAGAACGGGTCATCCAGCGAACCGTTGAGGCGCATGTAATCAGCATAGCTGCACCAGTACAGCGTGTTCATGAACGCTTGACCGATTCGCTCCTTACTACCAGTCCGCTTGTCGAGATAGTGTAGCTTCGCGGGCAGACCATACGCCCACTCGAGAATTTCGATGGCATCTTTCTCGAGTTCTTTCTGATCTGGCATAGCCATGCTAATTCCTCTCATAGTCAGGAAAAGCTAGAGCCCGTGTGGTTAACGGGCCCTAGCCTTACTGCATCAGGCAGTCCTGGAGTCGCCCTTGGTGAGCTTCAGCGGTGTGGTCTCCGGCTGAACACCCGCGTCGACCAGCTTGGCGTGGCGGTAGTTCTCGTGGATCTGGCTGTCGAGCTTGTGCCGCAGGGTTGCGGTGTAGCCGATGAGCGCGATCCCGGCGAGGACTCCGGCCGTAGCGGCGGAGTTGACGGGGATGTTGGGCAGGCTGGCCATGGTGGCTCCTTCTCATAGTGGGGTCTTTCATTAAGACCCATGTTATTTGTGCGAGGGGTGTTACTTGTCCTGCAGATATGCCAGGGCTGACAGTGCGTGGGCTTGCGCAGTGAATACCGGCAGCAGCGTTAGTTCTCCATTCGAGTTCACCAGTCTACTGGGATTGATTCCCTGATTGACTGCAGATGTCACTACCGACTCGTGCAGCTCCTCGAGCTGGTTCAGGATCAGTTCGAGTCGAAAAATCAGTGTCGACTTCTCCATCGATCCTCTCAGTTGGCCGAGTTGAAGATACGGCTGGTTTCCATGGTCTGGACATTGCCCAGATGGTCTGCACAGACGGCGTAACCGTCCAGAATTGTGATCGCAGCCTTCGCCTTGCCCTTTCGAACATGCAGACACACCGCGCAGGACAGACTGGAATTCTTCTCCTTCTTTCCACTGTACATCGACTGCATGGTCTTCTGCCGAAAGAAGTTTTCAGCGATCATCCGAACTTCGTGAATGAGCGAAGCACTGACCGCGGGTCGATCATAGCGCATAACAGATCCTCTCAGATATGGTTTACAGGAAGTGGCCGAGGAACAGCCCGAGCAGTAAAGCGAGTACGAACACGCCCCAGACCTCTTGGTCACTCCACTTGCAGACGTGCTTACGTCGCACCGGCTTGGCAACGGGAGCCAGGGCCTCTTTCTCCAGTTCCCAGACCTTCGTAAAGCCGTCTCGAATATGGCCCAGCTGCATAATCGGTCCTCTCATAGTGGGATTACTCGTTCTCGGAACCCTTCAACCAATCTTCTCGATCGGCAGGCGAAAACAACTCGACTTTGGCAATCTCACTGATGTCACAGACGACCAGAACTCGAACCACCACACCGTCACCGTCTTCGTGACGACCCTCGATCACCCCTTCAACCGATGCACCGTCCGTCATGGTGATCCGGGTGTGCATACCGGTCTGGTAAGCAAGTACGATATTCTCTTCGATGGTCTTGTCCATTAGTCGTCATCCTCATTGTCAGTGACTCGGTGCGGTCCGTCCACCCAGCGCATTCCCAAACTCAGCAAACCGATCTTTTCATGTGCGGGTCCTTTGTGCGACATGTACTGGTAGTTCGAACTAGCCGAGTCGGTAGCGCTGATTGCGTGCGCAACCACAACCCACTGGGTCAAAAACGCACCTTCGTTTTCATCCGCCATGTGTATACGGATTGCTTCTTCCACCGCTTCATACGTCTCTTCGCTCATCCAATCATTTCCTCTCAAATATCAGAACAAATATAACTGTGGTATCCACAATCCGATGACGATGCCAAGCATTAATCCTACTATGAAAATTGCAAAGACATCTCTACTGTCCCAGGGTTTTTTCGATCCTGACCCCATTCGGAAATATCCTTATCTGCAAAGCCTAAAACCATAACCCTTGTGGGGTTATGGCTCGTTGACTCAGTGGTGGAGATGCATGGGGTCGTTGATGCGGGCACCGAGGACGGCGAACGAGACAGCGGCGGTCAGAAGTGCAGTCGTACGCACATTCGTCGTCAGTGCGCGTTCCACACGTGAGGGTGTGCGGGACGTCACGAACGCGTTTGCGGCGTGCGAGCTGTACTCGAGGTTGCCACCGTAGATCGTGTCGAGCGTCTGCTTGGTCTCGTCGAACGAGGGCATGGCTTTTCCTTTCAGAGTGGGTCTTCATTATATGCCATGTAATCCTCGCGATCTTGAAAACCATAACCCTTGTGGGGTTATGATTTGTTGACTCAGTTCAGCGGGACTCGGGTGTAGTGGTCGATGTACAGGTGGGTCTCGTTCTCGGGCTCGACCCATCCGAGCCACGGAGTCGCGTCCTTGATCCGGTCTCCGAGCTCAGGAAGCAGATAGTTGATGCTCATGAGTGTGAGGCCGATCAGGGCGACGACGCCGAGGAGGATGGCGATGGCGATGACGGGGGTAAAGATGTACATAGCGGTGGACATGGGGTCTCCTTGATAGTTGGGTCTTCGTTATAACCCCCGTTATTCCTGCGAGGGCTCGTCGTAATGCGGGCCCCAAGCAGTCGGATCATGTCGTTTTTCCCGCGGAGGCATGATGTACTTACCTCCACCGAGTGAGTACCCGAGAATATCGCCGGTTTTCAACCGTGGATTACCCTGCGAATAACCGCTCGGATCACCGATGTCAACGTCACCTTCATGGCGACCATGTTCGTTGCGGTCGAGGTCAACGAGAATTCTCTTGAATCGATGGAGATCTTGCATGGCTTCATACCGGCTCTCAGCGATTTCCTTCCAGGTCATCGGAACCGATTTGCCACCTTCTGGACTGTCATCAGCCACCCAAGTATTGTATGGACTGAATATCTCGTCTTCCGGATACAACTTAATCCTTTCAGTAGTGGGAAGAAATGGCGTCCGCCGGGCGGGGACTTCGGCAACTAGACTCCCTTTAGGAGAGTTCAGTCCCCGAAGCCCCCTACCCGGCGTTCGTCTTCACTCGACGACGCGCTCTTCCAGTGCGCGCGGTTGGCATTTGGCTGGAGAGTCCAAAATGCCTCCGGACTTTTCAGTCCACGAGCAGGTTTTTTAACTGCCTAGCCCGAAATGAAGCGTCCTCCACTCGGACCGCTCGGTGTTTTCCTTCACCGCGGCTTGTGTTCACTACCGAACTTCGAGGATCTCACCCATTCCATTCGGCTCAAGTGAAATATCGAGGATCTCGACGGCCTGGATCGTACGAGTCTTGCGCTTGGACTTGATGACCTCGACGACATCGGTCCGGTTGTAGCAGTATTTGCCGTTCACGTGCGACCCTCGGGAGGAGCAGGCTTTGTGTTCGATCTCGTCGACCTTGATCCGGGTTCGACCTTCGACGAGAATATCGCCGGGAACAACTTCAGTGATGCTGACCAGCATGAGTTTTCTCCTCACGTTTGGGAATTGCTAGATAATGTAGGTGAACAGATAGTACAGACCGAAGCCGAAAGCCGTCCAGAAAATCAAGCACAGGAGAATCAGGACGAGAATTACCCGACGATTCATTACATGGCTTGATGCGAGAACTCCGTCTGTGGAACGCCGGTGGCTTCGTCGACGAGATCCTCATCGTCAGTGTTCTCCCGCTCGGCGCGCTCTTCCATCCGAGCTACGACGTCCATCATCCGGTCCACCTCAGCCTCGAAGGCACTGGTGAACGCCTTGGGTGTGTAGACCTTGAAACCTGCTTTGGCCGAGAGCACCCAGTCACCGACGTAGGCACGGGTCTGCCGGTCGTTCAGCGGGTTCTTGACCAGCACGTGGATGTACTTCTCGCCCTTGTGTGCGGGGTCTTCTTCGCCGGACGTCCTTACCCGACCACCACACCAGCGAGCAACGTCCCGGAGATTGTCCTTGGTGACCTCGACGGCCTCAACGGCGAAGGGCCGACGGACGTACTTACGAACTTCGAGTACCATGATTCGATTTTGCCTTTCAGATGAAGAAACAGTGGGTCCGGAGAAAACTAGTGGTTATCCTCCTTGGTATGTGCCAAATATGCCCTCGGCCCGAGAACGTTGAACGTGCCGTCCGAATTCCGGATGACGTAGTCACCAAGACCGGCTCGCTTGACGGTGTCGCCACATTGCACATTCAGTGCAGGATATCGCTGTGCGTCGTTGAACGGATCGATCTCCTCGACCTCGATCGCCCCAGCCCACGCAGCTACGGTTTTGATGTTCTCCTGACTGAGCTGCATGTGGGTCAGCATCTACGGCCCCTCGAGGATGTCGATGATCTGTTGCGCCTTCTCCCGCAGACCAGCGTAAACCTTGACATCTGCAAGATTTACGTACTCCGCCAGATCCATTCGAATATTGTCAAGTAAATGGGCCATCCGTTCCGGATCATCTTCCTCGAAAGATACGACCAGGACTGCTCGACTCATCTAGGCGTTCCTCGCTTTGCTCGGTTCAGGATCTCTTGTGCGATGGCGTATTCGACCTGAAGGGTGGAATTGACCGTTACCTCGGTCAGGCCTTGCAACATCATGTCCAGGGCATACTGCACGCCCGCGACGAAAACAGTTGGATTGTCCTCGTAATGCCGGTAGGAGTCACCAACGGTGGTCGCATCTTCGACACGAGCGCTCAGATATGATCGTTTGGCGTCAGCCATTACCACGCTTCCTATCTTGCTCGATCGTGTCCTGACTGATTTTCGGCATCATTCCGGTGTGCGAGTGCACTCCTGCGGGCCTACTGCGGTACCGATTCCACCGGTAGTACTGGAATATGTTCAGCAGCACCGACAGACCCAGCAGCGCCGACAGAATCACTACCAGAAACATCAGACACCTCGAATATCGCTGCAATACAGTCCGGACAGAGACGCTTATCTGTGAGTTCTCGCCAACCGCCGTGCTGTGCTATCGATTTCAACTCTGCGCTGAGAATAGTTGGTTTGAGTTCTCGTTCTTTGCCACATCGGTTGCAGGTTTGAATCGTTCGAATAGTCATCTTCCACTCACCCGGCCACTAGGTTGGGATACATGGAAGATGTACTCCTTGGGATTCTTACCGTCGGTCTCTGACAGCAGATAATACGTTCTTCCGCGATTGAGTGAAAACGCCTCGCTACGCCGTTTGTTCTGCCACAGCGACACGTCTGACGTTGCCGAATATACCGATTGATCGATCCACTCGTCCGGATCGTCGGTAAGTGGACTCAGATTGTGGCCCTGCAGCAGTTCGTTCAGCATCGGGATGGCAATCGAAGCGGAGCCACCCGAGTGACCCATGTCGGCGAAGGCCTGCACCACCTTCAACAGTCCCTCGATCAGCCAGGGATCGGATTCGACGCGCATCAACTCTCGTCGGGCATGGTCAACCAGATTGCTCATCGTTCCTCCACATGCATAACCTCGGTACGCTCCATCATCGGTCCGTCGACAGTCGCTGGCATGGCCCCGCCGTACTTGAGCTCCAGTGGGTTCTCGATAATGGTGACGTAAAGACTCTGTAGATATGCCTTGCGGCCACTCTTGCCACCCATCGACCAGTCGTTCGGTCGGATGATCAGATCCACCTGGGCGATATCGACCAGATCCAGGATCTCGACATTACTTTCATCCAGATCGACGGTTCGGCGTTCACCATCCCGATAGGTGATCATTTTGATCATCGGTGGATACTTACCGAAGTAGACCCGTACCGAAATATATGGCTGGCCGGGCTCGTTCTCGTCCTGACTCTTCCGCAGTTTGACGTTCCAGCCGTCTCGAGCCAGTACTTCGGCAACGTCCTGAGGTAGAACGACGGCGAAGTTACGCTCGCCTTCCGCGTTGTACATTCCTTCTCGTCCGGCGAAGTTCCGGAATATGATCTCCACGTCTTCGAGCAAAACCGTGTTATCTTGCCTAGGCATCTGGATTCTCCATATTCTGTGGGTCTGTGGCCGCTTTGTAGCAGAGCTGGCTACAGTAACCGGTACCCCGAAATATCATCACCTTGACCGGCGCTTCGCATACATGGCAGAGTTCCTCAGGTGTACGGGAAGGTAGTCCCAGTTCCGTACAGACGTGATCGGACTTCATCAGTAGCTGTTTCTCCAGCGGATGAATCGGTGGTTCCATCTAAATCCTCCTGCGGAATATTGTTGAATCTAAGCATCGTTTGACGAGGCAGTCGATTTTTGATCTGCTCGAGAATACGGTTTGTCTGTTTCAGTTCGTGAGCAATGTTCTCGAGCGCCTTGTTCAATCTGACATTATCTCCGGCCATAAATATCTCCCTAATACAGGCCTCGGCATAGCATCCTTCAGCTACGCAAATATTGCTGTTGACGTCCTTACACGGCTTACTCGTCGACGACATCTTCCGGTTTCACCGAATCCAGCCCGTCCTGCAGACCCATCGAGATCTGCTGACCGGAAATGATCATTCCTTTACTGCCACCGGCTTCCGGTTCCTTCTCGATCGGCAGATTCGGTTGGGGCGGACCGAATATCGGAATAACACCGTAGATCGGACCATGCTGGACCGTTTCACCCGGCCAGATCTTCAGCTTGGCTTCACCGATGACGTTCGACTTTCCGTGGACGTCGTAGACAGTGATAGGTACCGGAGTTTCGAGATTCACCGGCAGATCGACTCGTTCACCTCGCCAGTGCGCTCGAGACCGAATCGTCGCGTTGAACGCTTCAAGCATACTGCTCAGAAACGAGGCAAGAATGAAATCCGGTGTACCGGAATCGTTCTCCATGCTGTGATAATTGAGCAGAGATTCCAGAGCCTGTTCGAAAGTGGGCTCGACATCATCGGTACGAGGCTTGGTCATACCGGCATTCTGCGCAGCCTCATGCTGTAAACCAGCCTTCTGATAGCGGGAGAACGGATCAGGCATTGTTATTCTTCTCCTTGTCCTTCTTCCGATATGGATTCTTCTTCGGTTTTCCGACAGCAGCTTGGGAAAATCCGGCCCGAAATCCTTCTTCCCAAGCTTCTTCTCGAAGTTTACGGAGGAATTCTAAAGCCTCGTCAGGCATTGATCATCTCGTTTTCCGGTTAATCGAGGGCGCTGGAGTGCCAGTCGTTTAAGTTACGCGCCAATACACGGGGGGATATCTCCGCGCAGCCCCTCGAAGATTGTCAATCCATCGATGCATGCCACTGCTCATGACGTTGGATCACATCGAACGGTGTCGCCGGATCAATCATCACCGAGACACCACAGAGTGTGCAGGTCATGAATCCGACTCGAGCACCCTCGGCTGGCACAGCACGTGCTCCGGGTATCCAATGTTCTTCGGGCGGATGGTTCTCAGGTTGTGCTGGATGGCGGTGGCGTGGCATCGCTCACACTCTCAACCGTACCGGAAGCGGGGAGGACGGAACCGTCATCGAGCGCGGAAGACACGTCCGTACCGATCGGTTCGCCATAGTCCACACTGAAGTTGATGTCACCAGCGATCCGCTCCGCTGCATTCCGGATCTGCACTGCCTTGTCACGTGGCACGTTCGAGAAGGTGAGCGTCATGTAGATGTTACCGCTGGACTGGGTCATGCTGGGTTCTCCTATCCGTTGAGGAACTCTTCGAACGGTCCATAGTAGTCGATCGTGTTCCGAGCGATTTCCACGAGATTCTCGAAATATCGCATGTCGATCTCGGCGTCCGATCCCATCGCTTCCACGACAGCGGCCTCCGCCCAGCGATAATCTTTCGTACCGGCGACGGCATAGAACTTGTCCTCGGCAACCCGCCATAACCGACCAGCAACCGCAGATGTCCCTGCTACCGGTACGAATATGCCGATCTTGCCGACGAATTGCATCTTCTCCTGGTCTCCGGGCTGAGGCTTGTCGATTCCGGTGAAGTCGAGATAGATAATGCCTTTACCTACCTGTTTGACCTCGCAGTAGTCGTCGAACCGAATATTGTCATCACTGAACAGCGTCTTGAATACGTAGGGATGCTGGAACTGCGCACCGACCGCGGTGTAGTGCGCGTCCTTACCCTTTCCTTCCCGGGCAATATAAACCGCGTCGTTGACCAAACAGAAAGCTTTGTAAGTCGCCTCGTGCTCGAACTCGTATCCGTACCTGGCGCCGAAGTCCATCACGAACTGAATGATCTCCGGTGTTGCCTCCGGAATCTTGATCGAGTCGGTCTTGATGTGCGCGACTATGTAACCCTTCTGCTGTACCGCATTCTTCAGATCGATCATGAACAACGCGCCACGCTTGGCGACGATGTTGTCCTTGTTCTTCGGAATACGGAATGGATTGTCGAATTTGGCCGCAGTAAGACCATAGACCGTATTGATCACGATCTTCAGAGCATAGGCGAGATCTTTCGCCTGACTCTCGTTCTTCAGATAAGGAGCGAGTTTGCCGCCAAGCATTCGTCGCGCCTCTTCAAAATTTCCTCGCTTGATGGCGACGCGAGCATCGAGTAGAGCGACGAAGTTTGGCGTGTACTCGCCGAAGGCGTTGAGTTCCTTGATGCTAGTCGGATGCATTGACGCAACGTCCAGTACAGCAACGTCGAAATACATTCCTTCGTCAGCGTAGACATAACCACTTTCACCGACCTCTTCGCCACGATATGTGCTCTTGCCCATCTCGAACTCATACCCAGGGAACATCTGCGACAGATCGGTGTAGACGAACGAGAGTTTGGCATCCCGATCGTTGCCGAATATGATTCTCGCAGTGTGCTTCGCGGTGGAATCGTTCACCGTGAGTCCGGATAACGCAGCCAGGATCTGTCTGGCTACGAAATCCTGCTCGCGGTCAACGAAGGTCAATTCGGTACCGATAACGTCGTTGACACAGTACTCGACGACCTTGTCCCAGAGCTCCTCGGGAACCGGCTTGTCCCAGGGAATATCCATCTCGACCTTACGAATCCCGAGCTGGATCATGAACCGCTTCAGACTCTGCTTGACCGAGCTGAAGTCATAAATATCCGCGTACGACAAATTGTATGCTTCACCGAACATGGCGCCGCTGTTACCAGCAATTATCTTTTGGCTCAGCGCGTACAACGCAGCGTTGTCATAACCCATGTACGCTGCATAGAGAATATGATTGTCGTACCTACGGTTGTTGAAGCCGACAAGCTTCATGTGCAGCAGTTTTTCGATCTCCTGTGCCGGAGGATTGACCATCCGAACGACCGCGGTGTTCACTCCTTCGTATTTCCAGCAGACGACGAAGAGATTGGGATATACTTCGACATCGAAGAAGACCAACCGTCGGTCATCGTTGTCGTCCAGCTTCTCCTGCACACCCGGAACCGGATCGTCGAGATGATCTGGAATATCCGAACTCTTGAATTTCATCTGCTGAACCTGCTTGATGCAGTACATGGCGTGATTCGTCGAGCCGGTAGCGAACGCAAATATCTGCGACCGCAGATCGGTGACATCGTAGGACATACCGCTCTCGAACGCTTCATCCAAGATCTTCTTGATGAAGTCGACCGACGGTTTGGTACCTGGGAGAATTTCTCGACGAAGGTTGCGTGCGATCAGGCTGCGTAGGCCTTTCTCGCTCTTGATGGTATCAGCTCCCAGCATCTTCTTCTCCTTGATAGGTAACGTGTTGATCATCGTTGCGATGGGCACGTTGTTACACTTGGACAACCGACGGCGTAAGGACGAACCCCCCGTAAAGGCCTTGACCTCAACACCCTCAGAATACTCTGGCTTGAGAATAGTGACATCGCCGTCATAATTGTAGTGGAGATGAATTCCACTGCCGGACTTGCTGATCTCTGCGTAGGTAGGAGGCCATGCAGAGGCCGCCTCGAGGTTTCGCTCGAGAGATTTGTTTCCATCGTCGTCCTTGAGGTCGAAGTCAATCACAATATGCTGATCAGGGACCTTGACGAAGTGGACTTTACTCGTATCGATGTCAGACAAAATCGTCGTGACAGTTGACCAGGACTTCTTCGGTGTGCCATTGGGTGTGGCGTACTGAGCAGGATATCCGGCAAAGTCATCATCGAAGAGCGAGTGGGTCTCCTCCATCACAAGCGAGAACGTCTGTACATTCTTACTGGGTGCCTTGTACTTGTTGGCATTGAAACCACAATAATAACTACGCACGATCTCCCCGTCCACCTCAACTCGTTCTTTGAATCCGTCGAAGTAGTTCCGTAACTCCTCGCGGAATTTGTACTGAGGTAACGGTCGATCGATGCCACTTTCGGCACACCATTCTTTGTACATGGTGTACGCCTGTTTCAGACTGGTGCCGTCTTGCGCCTTGAATATGTCATACGTGGCTTCGATGAAGTTGAAGAACACGTCGGTTTGGAGCATCATCTCGGTCGGACGATATGAGCTGTAGTAATTCTTACCCAGCTTGCGATAGACGCCCAGACAGTGATGTGCTATCGCGCCTAATTCGAAGTCGATTCTTGCCAACAACGCATCATAATGCTTCCGCGGAATCGTAACTCCGGTAGGATGCACATCGATCAACCGTCGGATGATACCCGACTTCGCATCAGATATCTTGACCGGTTGATTGGTACCCATGAACAGAAACGCATTCACCCGGGAAGTGTAACCGGGTTTGTACTTCTCGTTCATCGGCATGTCTTCGTGCGCAACGATCGAGTTGATCCGGGTATTGTCCTCGATCTTGCTCAAGTCTCCGTCATGTTGCACGGCAACCAACGGATTGTTCTTGAACGCTTCCGTAGCGAAGGTGCCATTGCTAGACCCTAACGCTTTGGCATCGAAGGTGGTTGTGTATCCTTCGAACAGCTTGAGGATGATGTTTAGAATCGTCCCCTTGCCCGAGCCAGGAAGGCCGTAGAAAACCAGGAACTTTTGAATCTTCTTGGCATCACCGGAGATTATTGCTCCGATAGCCCATTCGATTTTCTCTTGTTCCTCTACGGAGTACAGCGTTCCCACGAGTTCGTCCCAAGCGCTGTGATCGCCTGGTTCGAGCGCATACGGCAGTCTGCGACTCACGTAGTCGGTCTTGCGGATATCCTGGTTGGCGAAGGTGAGGTTTTCATCCAGCTGGTGATAGCTGTCGGGCAGGTTGGCTACATGTTGCTGAAAACTAGCCCACATCCGATTGCTACCATTACGGAGATACTTGACGGTTACGCCGCCGTTCTTCTCCGCATATAGGCGCAGGTCCTCGTCGACGAGTCGTTGTACGTCGTACTCGTCCGTGGACCACAGACCTCTCGATTCATCCCAGATAGCATAAACGGAATGGCCACGGATCATGATGTCCTCGAAGCGTCCGACCAGAAAATCGGGAAACGCTTCTAGTTTGCCACCCTTTGTCTCTCTGGTTGAAATTACGTAGAAGTCCACGCACCCTCCCCCCTAGCCCTCCAGAAGATATGCACTCATTTGGTACCAGATCTCGACATTTCTCTGGTCCTTGCGTGCATATCTTAGCGGAAACAGCCCTCCACGGCCGTTTCGATCGTAGGTTCGCCAAATGACGGTGTTGATTCGTTCATCTACCTCATCATGGTCGTATTGTGATCGGTCGGTGCAGTTCTGCAACCCGAGATTTTTGATGAGATGCCAGAACCAGGTCTCGGCGTGGCCCTCAGCTTCGAAGGCCAAGCGCCGAGACAAGGCAACGAGCATCTCGAGAAAAGAACAGCCGCGGGCCAGCCACGTAGGATCCGGAAATATCCTACTTTCCGTAGCCCATTCGTGACGTAGCCCGCGGCCGTCCTCTACTCGGTTGTCGTCGTTTGGAACCAGCCAGATGAATTCGATTTCGTACATCTGATGGAACAGGTTCCAGTACGTGCGGGACCGGTTGCGTTCCTTGACGTCACCGACCTGGCTGTACAACCAGGACAGGTACAGATCGTCAAGGGATTCGGTCACTCATCATCCCTCCACCTCGCCTTCCTGAGGCGCGGGGTGGAGTCCGAATGACGAAGCCCCATCACCTCTTCCGAGAATCTGCCGGTGCTGCGACCGACCTCGTAGTCAGCCTTGAGCCGGGCATTGCGGATATAGACGATGTTCGGATCTCGGGAACCGTGTCCGAATCGAGTTAGGTTGTCGCTGCCCACGATCGGATCGACTTCTTGGATCATCTCGTCGTTCTCGTCGGCGAGAATATCGTCACCCTCGTAGTACGTGAGACTCGTCTGAGTGTATTCGTCAACATTCTCGACGAACTCCTCGAACGCGATAACGTATGGTAGACCGGCATCACGTCGGGCTCCTTCCGCCTCGGCATCCCAGTCATCCTCGACGAGCGGCTTTCCGTCGACGAAGATGTTACGTTCCTGTGTTGCCTCGACGGTGACGGGATGATCTCGAATTTCCTCTTTCGCCTGAGCGTTGGTCACGACCTTGTCGTACCGGCGTTGGTTCTTCTCGACAGGAACGTCCGTACGCTCCTCGGACTGTAGCTTCTCCTCGGGCTCTTCGCCGGAGTACTTCGTATGAGCATCCGCTGCTTCCTCGATCAGCTTCTCGGCTGCGGTTCGAGGCGTGGAATACTTCCCATCCTTGTACCGACGAATATAGAACTGGCGCATCTCCTCGAGCTCTCGATCTTGTCGCTCTTCGAACTCCTTCTCGAGGCGCTTCTTCTGCCACTTGTAGGCCATGACGCCCAGTGCAGCTCCGGCAACTACACCACTGATACCCAATATCACGAGCATCGTATTCGGGTTACGGAACACCTGAACACCTCGGCGAGTGACATCTGCAGTGACGTGCACGCTCCTGTCGAGCGCCTCCGGCACCACATCAGCCACCTTCTCCAGCCCGGACTCGAGGACCTCGGTGGCCTTGTCCGCACCGGAAACGACCGCGTCGATCGCGTTTTCGACCACCTCCACATCCTTGTCGATCTCCGTCAGCACTGGACGGATCGCTTCGATTTGAGCTCGCTTAGCCATAGTGAATATCCTCAGACATCCGGGTTCGGGTTGGTCTTGACGGTGTAGTCTGCTGGCTGATTAGGTGCGTCGGTTGAAACCTTCTCGAATTCGAGCCAGCCGTTGCTCTTGTTGGCCAGATAGATGCCCACGCCCACTCCGGCTGCGAAGATCAGCAACCGATGCTTCTTCGGCAGCTTGACGACGATCTGATTCGAGCGTTTGCCGATCTCACCCACGTGGCCTTCGAGGTGTGCGAACCGACGTTGGACGCTTTCCGCGTGCCGAACCATCAAGTTCAGAACCTCGACGACTTCCTTTTCGAAAGGAGTGCTGGGCATGATTGTGTTGTTCATAACGAATCTCCTTCTAGGATATAGTGGGTGACGCAGAGTCAGATCAGGTGGTAAACCGTACCGTCCACGTTGAAATCGAGCCAGATGGATCCTTCTTCACCGTTCATGAAGTCGTGTACTTCGCGAGAGTTCTCATCCAGCCCGAAAGAGACGTAACCGTCCCCGCCGGTCTTCCTGGTGTCCTTCACCCAACCGACGACACAGCCTTCCTTCGTCCGCTCCATGCCGAGCGAATCGTAGACGTCGTTCAGCAACAGATATCCGTATGCCCGCAGCCGATCATTTGCCCAAGTCTGCTGGACCTGGATGAACGTCCGGTTGTCGAGCGGGTGATTGGACCAGTGCCTGTTCAGCTGATCGAACGGACGAGCGTAACCAGACATGCCCTTCGCAGCGATGCGCTTGACCGTCTTTACCTCGTGGCCGTGCTCGTCCTCCTCGATGATCTCCTTGAGCTTATATCCGTAGCGGAACTCACGGTCCTTGTCCTCGCCGAGTTCATCACGGACCCGCTCCCGGTACTCCTTGAAGGCCCGATCGACCACCGCGTACGCCGCAGCCAGACTGGCATTCCGCTTGGTCAGCACCACGTGTGAACCGGTCAGCAGAGCGATCGACACGAAACCCAGTCCGACCGCAGGTGCATAGAGCTTGGTGAGATCCCGAGCGAGGTGGATCTTTACCAGCCGCTGGTCGCTCTGCCACTTCTCGACGGTGTACTGGGCCGGGCGCTCGTCATGCACTGCATCCAGTCCAACGCGGGTCTTCTCGGCCTCCTGCAGGATTTCCTCGACCTGCAGTGTGGCCTTGCACGCCAGAACCGTCGCGGTCACTGCCGTGGCGATACCAGCTCCGAACAGCATGGCCGGAGAATGCTTCCGGGCCAGCAGAGCTTGCCGAGCCACCGCTACGGTGACTGTATTTGGAATGAACTTCACGATATGTCCTTTCATTTGACCTTGCCCTGCTCCTTGAGGCGCAGGTAGATGGCTGAGATCTGGGCAGACGACATCTTCCTTACTCGCTGCTCCCAGGCATCGCTAGGATATACAGCTAGAAGCGCCTCTTTTTGTTTGATTGCAGGGTTTTCCAACTCACCGCTCCAACGGTTCTGGTGGGGGAAGATTGAGCAGATATCCTTGCCGAATATGCTCGATACGAGATCCGCGCAAGTCGGTCCAACCATAACGGAAGTCGGTGAAATTGGCGGATTCACCTATCAACTCGTACAGATCCGAAACGGCAACCTGCTCGTACCGTTCGAGAATGGCAAATAACCCATCGAGGACCATCTCGGCTTCGGGTCGTGATTCGAGAATGATCTCTTCGAAGTTGTGAGCACCACGTGATCGTCGACTCACCGATTCCCGGGGGTCATCCCGTAACGATCGAACCGGTGATTGCGAAAAACCACGATAGTCGACCCGTCCAGGCAGACCAACAACCCGACCGTTCATCCTTCGATGCGATGCTCGAGATTCGCCGAGCACCAGTCGTTCGACACCACCGTTGACCACATCGATGATCAGATCGCGGAAGTTGGGAAGGACGATGTCTTCCAGCAGATACTCTCGAACGCTTATCGCATCACCTCCGATGAATGCTTCTTTCAGTCGTCTGCTGAACGGCCGCTTACGTCGAACGACTTCACCATGGACGACTCGCTCGATGTTCTTGGTTTCGGGCTGTGGTTCTGGTCCGTCCCGAGATGGTCCCCTTCTTGATCGATCACTGTTACCAGGAAATTCATCCATGATAATCCTCATGTAGGAAAAATGAAAAAACCATAACCCTTGTGGGGTTATGGTCTTGAACGGTCTAGCTCTCGGGGTCGGACTTTTTCTTCAGCGAAGCGGCGAGGTCAGCCAGTTCGTCGATCTGCTTGTCAACGTACCCATGCGTCGCGTCCGCCACGATCTCGCCCACAACGTGCGCTCCGATGAACGTACTTGCTGATTGCAAGCGCGTCTCCGGATCGACGTTCTGGTTGATGACAGTGACGACCATGATGCTGGTGGCACGAGCGACAATGAATCGACTCACGGTCTTGACTCCTGCACGCGTGATGCGGAGGCTCATAGTCTTGGTCCTTTCGATAGAGGGGTTCATTATGAGCCGTGTAGGACTCGCGACCCGCTCTTCTCCGAACCTAGGCAACCTGCTTGCTTGCCTCTGCTGCTGCGGTCAAGCAGTTCTTCCACAGCTCAGACTGCGCTGCATCGAATGCGTAGACCGTGAGACCTGCCGCTTGCATGCTTTCGAGCCAGAGGTTGACCGCTTCCTGGGCATTGACCACATTCATGATGATCTTGGGCTGCTTGAAGACGAATCGAGTAGCGACCACACCGACGGTGAAGCCGAGTGCGTACATGAAATATAGCTCTCGGTTCTCGTTGACCTTACGGATGAGGCTGTTCATGATAACTCCTTCGAATATGGACGGACGGATAAAGCGAGAAGACTCGTAGCGTGCACGAAGCACTTCCCATAACGGTTTAACTACGAGTCTCCTCATCATGAACCTTGTAAAACGCGCGAGGTGGGGGCCAGCAATAGCCAGTCCGCGACACTGACTATGAGACCCCTCTCAACCGGCCCCCACCCCTGCGTTGGTTCAGTCGAAGGCCTTGGCGGCCTTCATCTTCATGGCGAGCTGCATCTCCTCGGAGCCCATCCGCATGAGCTCCTGCTTGGTCGGGTACCGAGTCTCCCGCAGCCAGGCCGGTTCGTCGTCCTTACCCGACAGAGCAGGCACCGGCGTCACCTCAGAAATGACACCCTGGAACTCCGGCGGCGTCGGATGCACTGAAGGATCTGCCTGGACTGCCTGCTCGAACTGTGGCTGCGGTTTCTCGGCCTGGGTCTGAGCATCACCCAGAACACCGGAAATATCATCCGGAGTGTATCCGGCCTTCTGCATGACCTCGGTCTTCTCCTCGGTCGTGAGGTCAGGCAGTTCGGCGACCGTGATGCCCTTCTCCTGCAGCGCCTTCTGCAGTTCGCCCTGGATGTTCGCTGGGAAGATCCCAGTGAGCACCGAAGCGCCTGAGTCGGACGAGGTCATGATGTCCATGAAGAACGCGTCGTAGGCTCCCGACTGCAGGAAATAGTCCGTGATCTCCTGGCTCTTCACGAACCGCATGCCCTCACGACGTCCGACGGCATCACCCAGGATTTTCTCGAACTCCTTGATGATGACAGCACCGTCCCGCTCGACGGTGAGACCTTCGAGTCGTTTACCATAATCCTCGCCCTCGACGACTGCCTTCTTGGCGATCTCGGAAGCGGTGATCTGGAACCAGAACTCCTCGGTGACGGTCTCACCGTCGATATTGATGAACGTGATAGCCTTTTTGAGCATGTACTAGTTCCTCACGGTGTCGAAGTTGCTGTCGTAATGCGCGATGCAGTCAGGGCAGACTTGAGATCCGTCCAGCGTTTCCGTAAGGTCCTCTTCTCGAGTTCCCTTGTGGCACCAGTCACATGTGGTCAAGCAGAGTTCATCCCCCGGCTGCAGTAGAGTCATGGCACTAACTCTGCCTGCGAAGCCGGTTGCCCACCAGGATCAGGATGATGCTGAGGGCAGCCAGGACGGACATCACGATCGAGGTGTGCTGACGGGGAAGAGTAATGAACGACATCTTCTTAGTCTCCTTCGTTTGATGCGATTTGCGTGGATTTACTTGTGGTTGTCGAAGGTCGTATTCATCGTGCGAACCATCGGATGTAGCCAAGCGGGGGGCTGATTCAATTCTTCCTTATAAGTCCATCCTTTTTTCAACAGATCGACGATGCAAGCCCTGGACAAACCAGTGACTCGATGAAGATGATCCACCTGTTTAGTTGTAATCGCAGGAATATCGGGATCAGGAGGTAGAACTGTCACGGGAATCTCTCCTGTTTTTATGAAATGCTCGAATGCCTTGTACTGGGCAGGCACAAGCAGCTCTCTTCTATCGGATATAAGAGTTACGTGTACGTGCAGCGACACGCCGAAAGTTTTCGGTGCTGAGGACGTCGTTGAGCTTGTTGGCGACAACAGGCATGATGATCGGCGAAGCGAAGACACCAATGGCGAAACCCATGGTGAACTTGAACATCTGAGATATCCTTTCGAGAGAATATAGCTGGGGGGCACCATTTGGTCGTTTAAGCTTCGCAGTTCCCCTCTGCGAAAGCCCCCACTGGAATATGATCAGCCCTTCGGACAACCGTAGATACGGTTGTGCTTCAGGACGCAGACGTTGGACCTGGGGTCTCCGTAGATCTTGCAGCCGAACAAGCAGTCGCTCATGCCCACTTCCCGGAACCGGCTGGCGACCTCGGGGTCTGGGTGTAGCGGTTCGCTCGGACCAGCGACGTAGGTGATCTGCATGGTGCTCCTTTCTTTTGAAGATATAAAGTTGAGGGGCGCCGAATTTGGTTCTATTGGCGGTGGTCGTTTAAGCTACGCCGACTACAGCGCAGCCCCCTCAAATATCATGACAGCAGCCCTAGGATTCCGCGGAGGTCAGTGAGTTCCGCCGAATCCCTTGTGGTAGTCCTTGATGATTCCCGGGCGATTGTAATACTCCATGACGAAGCAGGGCTTGGTTCCGCCGTCGGCCACCGTTGTCGTGAAGTTCAGCTCCATCGGACTTTCGATCGTCCAGCCTACTTCACTGGAGAACTGAGTACGTGCCAGTCCGATCTCGTCGTAGAAATCGGACAGACTCACGTACATGTCGTCGATCATCCGATGGTTCAACCGAGCTTCCGCCATCTTGACCAGATGCATCTTGCTCCGGAAGTACCGGCCGGTCCAGGCTTCCAGGAACAGCACCTCATCCTCACCCGCCAGGACCTGAATATCGTCCGATGGCGGATTGTTGTGGAATCGATCCTGATTCAGCTCGTCCCGAATCTCTTGTTCCTTCTTGATCCCGAGCTTCTCGGTCACCTTGTCGCGATACTCGTCGAACTGCTTCTCGCTGACCTTGTACGCGGCAGCCAGTCCAGCGAGCCGAGTAGCACTGATGCTGTTCGCGGTCAGGATGCAGCCTACGGTTCCGACCAGCATGAGCGCTGGCGGAATATACTCCTTCCAGACCAACTTGATCTTCTCTTTGGTCTCGAGCGGATGCCCCTTCTCCATGAAGTCCTGGTTGGTCTGCTCCGCGGCGATGATCGTCGCGGCCTTGAAGGTGGCCTTACCGGTCAGATAGGCGGTCATCGCAGCGCCGGTCACGGCGAACGCCGAGATGATCGTCGGTGAATTGTCGATGGCGTACTTTTCCGCCACCTTGAGTAAGCTACGAAGCGTCACGATGTAAATCCTCTTCCTGATAATCGTAAAGCGGGGTTTCGACATTCACATCGAGAATATCAGTGTCCACACGGCTGTGGATATACTCGACCGGTTGCTCGGGTTCAGCCGTCCGTAGGTTTCCGGACAGCCACTGTGTTCTGATGCTGTCCCATTCTGCATCGAGACGACGCTTCCGGCGACGCTTGTACTTGAATGCATTCGCCCAGAGCGAAAACAGGTAGTACGCCACTCCCATCATGCCGACCAGGGAGATATAGCCGACGACCATGGCGGTCGTATTGAGATCCGCCAATATCTGGCTCATAACAGCCCCTTGGGGTCAGTGTGGTGGTAACAGCGAGATACCGATCATGTTCGGGATGTCACGCAGCCGGAACCGGTTGTCGTGGTAACGCTGACTGACCCGGTCAACGGCCTGCTTGGGCGTCCGACCGTAGGCGACGAACTTCTTGTACCTCGCCTGGTAAGCGATCGGGTGCTTCTTGCTCGGCAGTGGTGTCACCTGAACGGTGCGGAACATGGTGGGGTCCTCTCATAGTGGTGGAGCAGGGTAAGGACGTGTTCAGATCTTGTCGTACATGACGCCGTCGGGGTTGAGCGTCAGGATGAAGACGCCCGGCTCCTCCTCGACCTCGGTGATGTTGAAGTCGACGAACCCGGCGCCCTCGCCGTCTCGAAGCCAGCCGACCAACTGTCCCTGAGGAGTTCGGTCGAAGCCGAGCATGTCCTGGACGTCGTTCAGGAACAGATATCCGTACGCTCGCAGCACGTCGTTGCAGTAGTTCTGCTGGCACTGCAGGAACAGCCGGTTGGCATCCCGTTGAGGCGACCAGTGCTTGTTGGCCTGGTCGAAACGCCGGGAGTACTGGTTATTGACGGTCTCGGTCATGGTGGGGTCCTCTCATAGTGGCGGGAAAGACTTGACACCTTGTAGGGTGTCAGGGATAAAGAGAAGAGGCTCTAGCCCAACGAAAGCTAGATTTAGCAGTCTGTCTTGTGACTGCACGCCGGGTAGGGGTTTCACCTACACATTCGTGTCTCGGCAACTCTTTCGAGTTCTCTTCTCATCATGAGCCATGTATTTCTTGCGAATCACCGATCGGTTCCTGGAGGTCCTTTAAAAACTCCGGAAATTGATCAGGACGATGCAGGAAGCCTGTAGTGGAACAAGTTGGGCAACCGATCAATGTACCGGGAACGCCGCCATCGACCATTCGATCGCCATGGCGAGGCATCCGCCGGAACGAGATGATCGGCGGCCAGTAGCCCTTGTGGAACTCGAGATGGAGAATATAACGTTTGATCATGTTGATTCCTTAAGTTCTACTCGAGGAGAATCGTCTGTCCATTCCATTCTCGCATAACGATGAGGCATGGGATGTTCGTACGGCAGATTCAACCACCGTCTCAACGTCCCCGAATATCCGATGGGCTCGATGCAATGCCAGTGATCGTATCCACCAGAATTCCGTGGTGGTACTTTCTGGCAGGTGAACGGCTTCTTCTGATGTACCGCAGCATGCAGACCCTTGTAGTACAGCCATCGACGCAACCCGAACCAATCGGATTTGATCCAGCTGTCCCAGATGAACCACTTGCGGAACAGTGTCAACTCACCGGAATATGCGCCAATGCCGCTATCGTGAATATAGCCGTCTTCACTTAGCCAGCCGACCCGAAGCGTATGGCCGTCGTCCTGCCAGTCGAAGGTACGCCATTCCTCGCCTCGCTTCACACCGTCCCAGGCGGTCATGCCGTGCGTGGTGATAAACGGCTTTCCGCTTGGCTTCTCAATGCTGAGTACGTGCCGATTCTCGCCTCGTTCAGGTCCGAACCGAAGATATAGATCCGGCGCATGCGGAGGATTCCAGTTTCCACCGAAATTACGGCCAGTAAGCGCCATCAACTTGTGTGGCCAGTCTCGACCGTTGATACCACCCAACAACGCTTGTACCCGCCGGGTACGATCGTACTTACCAGCTTTACGATCCCATTGCCGAAGCTGACCTAGAATATAACTCCGAATCGGACGCTTTTTGCGCTCGGCCACAGCCCAGTTGGTCATAGTTATCGTAATCCTCCAGGAATGCGGACAATACCGTACACCCAATCGGGCTTGCTGGGAGTTGGGCTGTTGCTGAACCGCATCACCCATTCTTCGGCTATCTTCTTGTCCGAATAACCGACAGGCATGACCGTGGGTCCATCCCCGTTTTGCGTATCGAGGGTAATATAGAATTCGTCGTTCTCGTTCACGTATTCTTACCTTTCTGAATAGTCAGGAAATTGATCAACAGATGAATCGTGTTGTCCACAATGATCATCAGCCAGACGGACAACCACCACGGTACATCTGTCGGATAACCGGTGTCCTTACAGTTTCGCCAAGGTTCTCGTATTCGAGCCGGACCGATTTGATTCTTGGCCCAGGATATGTGCTTGGCCAACCGATATCGATCGATCACGGCATGTGTACCGCCGATGATCAACAATCGCCAGGGCGATCGAGTCACCAGAACATGACTCGCGCCATAGATAGTGCCGTGCGTGGCTGCCACTGACCAACGTTGGGTTTTTTCCTGACTCATCCAGTGCGGCTGGAGCAGGTAGTCACCGATCAGATGTGCCAGCAGGAATCGAATTGCGATCATGCTTTCCCCTGATCAGATAAATATAGCGTGATCATGACGCCGAGTTGGACACTAGCGCCCGGGTGTCCGATCACTTCGGGATTCAACTGACGAATCAAACGCTCGATCCGAATCACCCGAGCATGAAACTCTGGATCATTCAAATATAGAGAGACTGCTGCCTGATAAACTTCCATCGCATCGTCAGGTAGCTCGTAGAATCTGGGATTCTGTGGCCTTTCCGGAAGTACCATTGTCCTTACCCTTTCCAACCATTGAGCACGACAACAGTCAGCAATATCATTGCGATGAACCAGATAATGAGAACCGGAGTACCGATTCGTTCCAAGAGGTGCGGTCTGTCCATGAGGGGTCCTCTTCGAATGGGAAAAACGAAAACCTAGAATCCGTGTTAGGGATTCTAGGCCTGAAGTCAGTTCTTCTTCTCGGGCTCGGGCTTGGGCTCGGTGGCCTCCGCCTTCAGCTCCTCGACGGCTTCCTTGCTGCGGTGGAACAGGGAGACGACGCGGGGCTTCAGGTAGTTGAACGCGACGAATCCGCCGATGACAACAGCCGCGGTTGCGGTGCTGACCAGGGCGGTCGAGGCGAGCTCCTTCCCGAAGCCATTGGCTTCGTCCTCCAGAACCTCCGCGTCGGAAACGACGAGGTCGGTGGTGGTGGTTGCGGTGTCCATAGTGGGCTCCTAGATAGAGGGGTCTTCTTCATTATGTGCCTTGTAAATTTTGCGAATCTAAGACGTTGTTCCTTCCTCGTTGACGGAGAATAACAGCACATCCCGGACAGAACTCAATATGCACGTTCGATGGCAGATTATCAAAGTTAGCCACATGCATAGGCATACAAATGGCTACATCAGTACCATCGACAACCAAATGTTTAAGCACTGTGGGAATAAGACTTTGTGTGGGAAGGCCATCACGCAATGGAATGTATTTGTCAATCATAATCGCTCCTTAGCTAAAACCAGAATCCTTGTGGGATCCTGGTCGTTGAGGGTTACTCCTCGTCGGAGGGGGTGTAGAACTCTTCGTAGAGGTCGTGCTCCTTGAGGAAGTCGTCGTGAGCCTTCAGCGCACTCTTGTTCAGCGCCAGGCCAAGGGCGGCGGTGGCGGTGACGGCAAGTGCGGTCTTGTGCTTGATGACGAACTTCTTCGTGGAGGAGGCGGCCTTCTGGACGATGCGGTTCATGGTGGCTCCTTGGTTGAGGGTCTTCTTCATTAGAAGCCATGTTGATCTTGCGAGAAAACCAGAATCCTTGTGGGATCCTGGTTGTTGAATCAGAACTTCTTGTGGGACTTGCGGAACTCGTCGACCTTCATCCAGATCAGTCCGATCCCGGCGAGGAGACCGAGCGCGGCGACGTTCACGGCGAGTGCCTGAGCGTAGCCCTTTGCGGTCTCGACGGCGATGATCTTGCTGATCTCGGTAACGTCAGAGCGGTCCATGGTGGGTCCTTTCAAAGAGGGGTCTTCTTCGTTATAGGACGTGTTGATCTTGCGAGAGATTTCTAGAAATTCCCCCCGGGGTTTTTCTGGGGTGAAAAAACCTAAAGCCCTTGTGGGGCTTGTCGGTTTGGAACTCTTACTCAGAGCTTGGCACGAGCGGCGACGATGGCGATCTGCGAAGCGGTGTCGATCAACTTCTTGGCGGCGTAGGCGAGCACGGCTAGTTTGGCAACCGTCTGCGAGGTCTCCTGGGCGATCTTTCCGATCTTGTCCCAGTCGACGTCTGCGGTGACGGTCTCAGTAGTGGCGTCCTTACCAGCCTTGGGCTGCTTGACGAGCTGCACAGAAACGGCGCGATTGCCGAACATGGCGATAGTCCTTTCATAGGGGTTCATTATGACCCATGTATACTCTGCGAACGCCCCTATTTTGACGAAAACTAGAATCCTTGTGGGGATCCTAGCTTTGAGGTGTTACTCTTCTGTTTCGGTCTCGTCGTTGGTCTTGTTGATGTAGTACCACCCGGCAGCAGCGCCAGTTGCAGCGAGGAGCGTGTAGCCGAAGATCTTTTGGATCTTCTCTTTCGTCTCCCAGTGCAACTTGACTTCGTACGTGCCGAGGCCATTCTTCATCACGTTGAACTTCATGACAGGGTCCTTTCGAAGAGGGGTTCTTCTCATCATGACCCGTGTGAAACATGCGAAGAACTAGAGCCCTTGTTAGGGGCTCTAGTCGCTCAGTGATTGAACGCTTCTTGGAGCAGGGCCTTGGCTCGGGTGAATTCCTCGTCGGTGAATCGGGGCTGCTGCACGGCCGGACAACGCTTGCGGTTTCGCCTGCTCTCGATCGATTGAGTGATCTCGAGCGACTTGACGGCGGCGGTCGGGCCTGCAACTGCCCAGATGGCGATTGCGAGGAGGTTCTTCTTCATCAGGGGGTCCTTTCAAAGAGGGGTCTTCTTCGTTATGTGCCATGTGATCTTTGCGAAAAACCATAACCCTTGTGAGGTTATGGTCTTGATCGAACTGATGGATCGGACCGTCAGAAGCCGTCGAGTGGCTTGGTGACGAATTCGATGAGCGCGATCAGCGGAAGTACGGTGACAACCTTGATCACCTCGACGATGACGTTCTCATTGCGGCGGTGCTTGGCCATGATGGTCCTTTCATAGAGGGGTTCTTTCATTATGATCCATGTAATACGTGCGATGAGGCAAAAACCATAACCCTTGTGAGGTTATGGTCTTGGGAACTCAGTTGAAAGGCGCGAGGAGATAGGTGCGATTGCGCTCAGCACGCTGACCTTGCTGGTAGCCTGCCGTCCAACCCTCCTGGAAGGTCTTAGAGAATTCCTCATAGCTGGTCAAGCGCGTGATGCGCTTGTTCAGCTTGAGGATCTCCTGATCCTTCTTTTGGGTTGTAACGACGACGCCAACAATGAATGCGAGAGCAGCTGCGATCAGCGACTTGATCATGTCTGGTCCTTTCGTGGAGGGGTTTCCATTATGAGCCGTGTAATACGTGCGAAAAGCTAGAGCCCTTGTTAGGGGCTCTAGCCTTCCAGCTACTGCTAGAGTCGAACGACTGGACGGAACTCATCCAGGGACTCTGGTCCGACAAACTCGTAGCTCTCGAAGAAGTCCTCGATGGAAACGATCACGGCGTGATGGTTGGGGTCGTCCGGAAGAATGAAGTAGGTCCCCGGGTGTCCGTGGGGCCCTGCTTCGATTTCCGGCCTGAGTCCACCGTTGTTGGTAGCGATCAGATCCAGTGACTTCTCGTTGATACTCACTGCGTGCGGCATGGTATTCCTTTCGGGTTGTAGGGTCGTTCACTATGGCACGTGTAAACTCTGCGAAAAACCAGAATCCGTGTTAGGGATTCTGGTCTTGAGGTCTTACTTGTCGGACAGCAGAAGGTTCTTGATGTGGTGCGACAGCGGCTTCGGGGCCGGGGGCATCCGGAGCGCGGGCTTCTTCACGAGCCGCATCGACTTGTAGTAGGTGGTCGTACGGGGCGTGGAAGCGGGCGCGGTGAATGCGTCGGTACCGAAGGGGTTGGCAACATCGTTGAACATGATGCGGGGTCCTCTCATAGTAGTGGTTCTCATTATGAGCCATGCAATTCTTGCGATCTTGAAAAACTAGAATCCTTGTGGGATTCTAGCTTTGGGATCACTCCACCTTGACGAGGTAGTCAGAGGTGATGTCTTCCGGCATGATGGCCAGGCCCCCGCGATTGATCTCGGCAAGGAGATTGATCACTTGAGCCACCTTGTCCCATGCTTCAGACTCTTCTCGCGTCCAGGAAATCCGGATCGGCTCTTCGGGCTTCCATTCCCGACCGTAAACGATCTTGTGATTTCTTTGGGCTGCGAACCAGGCGTCTTGTGCACGGTTGTAAGCGGCTGCAAGGTCATCGTCCAGGACGAGGTGCAGCGGGGAGCCCATCCATGCATAGGTCGACTGGGTCATTGTCTTTCCTTTCGATATGTGGAGGGGTTTCCATTAGAACCCATGTAATCCCCGCGAGCGGCAATTTTTTATACACCTTGTCCGAAAACCAGAGAGCCTGTAAACGGGTCAAGGTCTACAGGCTCTCTGGCGGTCGGAGATCTATCTCGGGTCGATGTCTCAGCGAAGCTTCATGATGAAGCTCAGAGCTTTCGAGGTCACGATGTGCACTCGTTCATGGCCGACGATGATGATAATTCCGGCGAGGTTCGCGACGATGGTGGCAACAGTGTCCGGGCTGATGCGCGGCTGACGTTCTACGGTCTTCAGCGCATGCAGCTTGGCCAGCTGGTCCACCATTTGGGCGTACGGCTCGGAATCAACGGTCTCGTTGTCCATCTCTTCGAGTACACGATCGATTGCCTTCTCCAGCCCGGACTTTTCGGCAGGGGGCTTCTGGATGTTCATATCGATCCTTTCGGTAGGGGTCTCTTTCACTATAAGCGATGTATTATCCGCGATTGACCCCTATTTTGACACTACTGCCCAGAAGCGCCCGGATGGTTGATCTTGAACTCCATCGAGTGTTTGCCCGGCTCGTCGACGACATCCTCCGGCGGCTGATTGAAGGCGATCTGTACCTTCTTGCCGCCGTCATCGGCGGGAAAGACATTGACGTCACCGTCGAAGTTCGAACCGGACTTGTAGTACTGACCCGTGCTGAGATGCAAGATCACACCGAGGAAAGTATCCAATGCGGTGATCGACCCGATTACCTTTTCCGCTGCTGGAATGCCCCAGATCCCGGCCAGTGCGAAATATAACGTCCCTAGTGCAGGCAGCAGCACCAGTGCAACGAATTTCAGTCGATCGTACAATCCGTTCGACATCTGGCTCCGAGTAGTCTGATCAGAGCTGCCCGGGTTTGTCACGATAATCTCCCATCGGGTTGGTATCATCTTCGCGCTCACGGATAAGTTCGGTCGAACCCGTAGGTAATCCTCGCTCGAGCCGAGTAAACCTGGTTCGAAGATGCGCAAGTTCTTCGCGAAGCCTTCGGTTATCCGCTAACACCATCTGATTTTCTTGATGCAACCGATCATTTGCATAATGAAGCTGCTGAATATCGCGCTCATGTTCATCAGCTTCTTCGCGTAGTTCCAATAGTTCAACTTTCTGCCGGTTAATGGTTTCGGTATCAAGTGCCCGAGCTCGTTCGTACGCTTCTTTCTCCATCTCGACTCGAGACGAGGTGACTACGTTTGTCGTAGACGCTCTTGAAGAAGCCTTTGCCGAAGCCCAACCACCTAAGGCAGCTATCAAAGAAACGATGATACTACCTACGGCTATTCCTGTTGTCATCGTCCTTGTCCACCACCACCACAACGGTTTTATCAGGGTTGACAAACCCACTGACAGCCCACCACAAGAAAGCCAACAACCCCCAGTTCAGAACGGCTGTCAGATTAATGGTTGGCGACTTTTCGAAGATCACTCCCGCGGCATAGGTAGCACTCCAGCCCGCGGAAAGTGCGGTAAGGACGGTATACCCCCAGGTATCTGCTACTGGTGGCCATCTAGCGGAAAGAATGGCCAACAAACCGGCAAATATGAACAAACCTCCCCAGAACTCGACCGGGAACCAGCGAAGCGCAAGGACTAATGCAAGCTTACGACTCGGCGTTGGCTTAGCCAAGATATAAGTCACCCCAACGAGTACGTACGCAATCCCACCAACCAACAGCACAAGACTATGGCGCTTGAAAGGACGTACACCCCAATAGTTTGTGCGCCAATTCCGGCCAGATGGCTGGCTCACGCTGTCTCCTTCCAGACCCCGGCTATCTTTGCCCAACCTTGAGCCACTTTCCATACCCCATTTTGACGTACGTACGGTACTGCCTGTTTCCAGGTATTACCGACCAGTATCCAGACCCCACCGGCCGTACGTACGCTTTTGGAAGCGGAATACGGACCCCAGCCATAGGAGTTCTTTGCTCGTGCCCAGAAGTAGTAGGTCGCTCCAGGAGTCAGTCCACTGATCGTTGTCGACCCGTCAGAGGTGACCGTTGTCGTCGGTCCGGACGAACTGGTGCCATAGCCGATCTGATGATCCGTGATGCTGGATCCGTTGTTATCATTGTCGGAGAAAGTCACATACACCGATATCGGCATGATGGATGAGATCACCGGTGTGGTTGGCGCGTCCGGTGTACCCTCCATCGTGACCGAAGCTCGGGTGCTCCATTCGCTCCAACCGATTGCGTTGTGCGCTCTAGCCCAGAAGTAATACGTCGTTTTCGGCGTGAATCCGGTCAGTGGCGTATTACCATCCGACGTCCGGTACTGCGGATCGCCTCCGGTGTACATCGACGTCGTGGTGTTGTAACCGATCTGGTACTCGTCGATTACCGAACCGTGGATAGCACCCGGAGAGAACGTCACCGTCAAGGTGGTATCGGTGACGTTACTGAGCTTGAGTCCGAACGGTGGATTCGGCACATCATCGGTCGTTACATCCGATCTCGGGCTCCAGTCACCCCAGCCGATCGCATTTCGACCGCGTGCCCAGAAGTAATAGGTGGTGCCAGGGGTAAGACCGACGATAGGCGTGTTTCCATCAGAGGAAACGTAATGCGGAGTGGCACCGGAATACAGCGAAGTACTGGTGCTGTATCCGATCTGCCACTCGAGAACTGTTGAACCACCGGTGCCATTACCGTTGAACGCCGCGGTAAGTGTTGTATCTTTGATGTTGAAGAATACAACAGCATCTGGTGCCGGAGGAGCCGTAGCCATACTTACACCACGATCTTGAAGTAAACATCCCCGTCGCTACCACCGGTGGGAGATGCCGTGCCGGACGAAACGCCCGCCGCCGAGCGATAGGCGGACTTACCGACCGGAATGAGTGCTTTGACCGCCGCGACGAAATCCCGGGTACGGTTTAGCTCCCGGGCACCCCAGCGAACTCGACCTTCCTCGCCGGTATCCGGAACGGTGGGATATCCACCAGCGACTGCCTGATCGCCAATAGCCATGTCATGCCTCCTTCGTTACGGCAGGGTACCCCAGACCGTCGTGGTGTCGGTGTCGTAGTCAGCCCAGACCTTGTCGGATTCCCAGGACAGCCACGATCCGGTGTTGATGTACTGGTAGAGGGTCAACGTCGGGTAAGAACGCTCGCCTTCGGTATCGGACACGAATATCTGCTCGGTGACCCGCATGTTGTTGGCCACACCGTCGATGTTCTGCAGTTCGACCATGTCACCTAGACGATAATCCGTTCCGTACTTGTACGAGCTGTTCTGGCTGATCTCACCGTCGAAGCCGAAATATACGATGGCGTTCGTCAGCGCTTCCCGGCCCTTCTGGGTCAAATATGCGTTGATCTCATCGGTTGTCGGCGTACCGTCCAGAGTGTCCGCCTGAACCAACATCACATTACGATCGAATCCCGAGATGGTCGACGAGACGTCCTGGGGATAGACCGTCAAATATCCCTGCTCAGAGAAGACGTAGGCAACATTCTTCGCCTGATCGATAGCAGTCAGCTCATTGGTGTTCTGCAGATTGTCGAGATTGGGCGAAAATACCACCGGAGGTAAAACCGTCTGTCCGGTTGTCCGGTCGCTGCCGGTGTACAGATCGAAATATAGCTGCGAAGTATCGAAGTTACGCAGCAGCCGGAAGCCGATACCGTATGCGTCGCCAAGACCCTTCAACGCGTTGTACAGCGTGTCCGGATCCTGGGTCCAGGTGATCGGATCGATCGGCGCAGGCAAGGTACTTGCAGGCATGATGGATCCGGGCTGCAGAAATGGAATGGCGTCATTGGGATTAAGATCTCCCCGCCGAGCCATGCCATCGAACAGCCAGGTCATGATCTGCGTAGGCGTACCATTGAGTACCCAGTTGGGTTCGGTGGTGAGATTCTGCCAGTGCCGCTTCACCACTCGACTGTCCAACAAGGTACCCTCGAGTGACCGGCCTTTCAGGGTCAGCATGGATTTGCCGTCGGTATCGGTGGCATTCTCGACCGATTCCACCGTCATTACATAGTAGGATTCGTTGATCGCCAGTTGAGTACCGGCTGAGAATAAGCTTCGAGCTGCTGGTGTAGATCGAACCACCAACTCGAAATCACCCCAAGCGGTGAACCGCTCGGTCCAGATCAATGATTCGAACACATCCACGACTTGCTCACGACGGAGGAGACTGTCCAGAGTGTACACCTCCATTACAAGCCTCCATACCGAGTGTCATAGGTGAGATCGTAGGGAATAGGTGTTCCCTCTAGGTAAAGACGCAGATAGTTGTCGCCCGGCTGAAACTCCAACCAGGCAGACTGTGGCGAAACTCCGTAGAGTGCCGAAGTGTCTACATTGGCCCGAGTGAGAGTGACGCCCTTGGCGCCGGTGAGCGTGCTGATCTCCAGCGTGTCACCGGCAACCAAGGGAATCGAGAAGTCGAGCTGACGGAGTGTTCCATCCGGAGGTCGTAGATAGAACGTGAACGCTGTCACGCTACGGTCCGGACGAATCGTGAACACTCCGCCAGTTTCGACGGTTCCCGCATAGCTGATAATCGTATCGACAGCGTCAGTGAACGACGAGGAAGTAACCGACATAACGCCCGTCAACGACACCGGATTCGGATCGACGAAGTCCGGATCGAAGCACATCAACGAAATATCAGCTTCTGGCTCCTGGGTGAAGAGTGGAGTCTCGAAAGTCTCGACCCTGCCCAGGATATCGACGTACAGATCGTCGTCCATGACGAACCGAAGGCTTACTTCGGATTTCGGCATGAAGAAGCCGTACAGCCGCTTCCGCAGATCTGCTACCGACGTGTCCACATAGTCCGGTTCGAGCCCTATTTTGAGCTTGATGTTGCGGGACTCTCGCCGGGCCGAGTGATACTGTTCGCCGTCCTGTCCAGCGAAGCTGGATGAGACCAACGTCGCATTGACCGGATCCAACCCTTCGATCTCTTCGATGATCAACCCAGAGGTCGTGTCATCCAGTGGAAGGGTCAGCAGCGAGCCCTGACTAGTACGGACTTCAACTCGGACGAGCATTACTGGTCAGAGCTCCCTTCGCACGAGAAATCTGGTTGTTGGTCTGACGATAGATCTCCGCACGAGACAGAGCCTTGGGCGACATGTTGTTCTGGATGAACGTGAGCGGCGCCGGTGGTTCTGCCGTTGCTGCTGCGGTGCTTGCCCGCTGATTGGCTGCATAAGCCGCAGAGGCATCTCGTGCTTTGGTCGTATCGACGGTGAGCGGTTTGCTTGCCAGCATCGACCCGATTTGCGAAGCGCCCTTCTGAACGTTGGACAGATCCAGCACCGGAGAGATGACCGGATTCATATCCATGTCTCCATTGACAGCAGAGCCCAGTCCAGCGATAGTCTTCTTCATCGAATCGATGGCAGTATTGCCGATAACCTCCGCTGACCGTCCTACTGCAGTGGCGTTTGCTTCCAACCCTTGCGCCATACCCTGTGCAGTAAATGCGCCCAGCTCAGCGAACACCTCGGAAGGAGACTTGATTCTCAACGCCTTCTTCATGCGAGCAACCATGTAGTCGGCGATCTGATCCATCTGCTTCTGAATGTTCTTCTGCTGAGACTGTAGACCCTTGACCAGACCGGCAGCCGAGTCGACCGCAGCCTGGTAGAGCGACGACGAAGCGGACTTGCCGATGCCCGCCGCTGCTTTGTCCAACGACGAACCCAGGGTGTTGAGATTCTGCACCGCAGACTTACCACCGGCAAGAAGTTGCTGCATGAACGGCATCGCATCGAGACCTGTTCCCAACAACTGCTGGTACATCTCGTTGTTGAGTCCACGCTTGCGAAGTTCCTGAATTGCGATCGAGAACTTCTGGGTATCGACGATTTGCTGTTGAAGATTCTTGACGTAATCGTTCAGGCTGGTGTCTTTAGCAACAGCTTGCTGGGCACCATACTGATCCTGCAGGCTCTTGTTGTAGTCGTCACGGGTTTTCGTGGCGTCGGATAGAGCCTGCTTTGCGTCCTTGATCTTCTGGGTAAGGACGTCATTCTGATCCGCCAGCTTCTTCTGCCTGGCATACTCGTCGTCCAGTTGGGTCTTCAAATATTGATGCGTTCGAATGCTGGTCTTGTACTCGGTTGTAGCAGCAGCCAGCACCTTCTTCTCGTCTGCGATCTGCTTGACGGTCTTGCCTCGAGCAGTTAGCAGCCGATCATATGCTGCCTTTGCAGAATCGATCGCGTTCTGCCTGGCCTGTGCCGACCGCTTACGCTCAGATGCCTTCTTACCGGTGACATCTCTAGCTTCTGCTTGATCGATTCGTTTCTGCGCAGCAGCAAGATCCTTGGCGTTCTGTACGTTTCTTGCCCGCAGGTCGGCGATACTCTTGTTAGCTGAAGCCATTCGCTCTTTAGACTTCTGCGTCAAGTTGTCGATATCAGTAAACATGCTCTGCACGGCATCGTGGATTTGTTGTTTGTTGCCCACGATACCAATAGCGAAACCTCGAGTTAGATCATGGCCAATCTTGATGAACTCTTTCGAAGGTGAATGCGAATCAAGGATGTTTCTCGCCCAATCGAGAGCACCCCCGGCCATGTTCTTTACCGCATCCCAAACATGGCTGGCCAGGTTCTTGACACCATCGACCATACCATCGATGATTGCCTTGGCCAGATTCCAACCGGCATCGCTCATCCGCTTACCATTCTTACGAATAGCGTCGGCAATGCCATTGACGAAGGATATGATCAGGTTGACACCGGCCTGAATGATTCGCCCAATGTTCCGGGAGATACCATTCAGGAAATTGACGATGATGTCAGCAGCCTTGTCAACGACCTTGCCGATGTTCTTACCGATGCCATCGAGGAATCCGATGATCACCTTCATACCGGCATCGACGATTTGAGGAATCGCCGTAACGATAACCTTCAATATCGCCTTGAGCACGACCAGCATGGTCTGTGCCGCCTTGGGCACGAACTTGATGATGGCGTTGGCGAACGCAATCAGAACGGCCGTGATGGCCATCGTAATCGCTCCACCGGATATGGCGATGACCTTGGCAAAGGCGACAATGCCCAGCCCAATCTGCTGTGCCACATACGGAATAAGGCCAACCAACCCCGATACGATCGCTACGATCGCAGCCGTACCCGCAGCACCCGCTGCCGCCAACAGGGTCAAACCAGTGGCGAACGCCAGCACACCCACACCGGCCAAGAGCATCGCAGCACCGAGCAGAGCAATGGATGCCGCCAAGCCGAGCAACACCGGCACAACCGGCGCAAGGATAAGCCCAGCCAGACCAATGACAGTAAAGACGCCCGCCAACATACCCAGACTGGCCGCGATCTGACCAATCGACATGTTGGCGAACGCCATCAGTACCGGCATCAGCATGTTCAGTGCAACCGCCATGACCACCATCGCGGCAGCACCGGCCAAGCCGCCTTCCATGGCCCGCATGGCAACGACCAATATCGCCAACGATATGCCTAGTCCGACCAGACCCTTGGCGAGTTGTTCCCAACTAAGCGCAGCCATAATGCTGAGTGCATTGGCGAGAACCTCAATCGCCACAGCAACCACTAGCAGGCCGAGCATCTTGAGGAAGTTGATCTTCGACAGGAATTTCATCGACAAAGCGATCAAACCAAGACCGCCAGCGATGCCGACCAGACCCTTGGCAATATCATTCCAACTGAGAGTTGCCATCTGTTGGAACGCCTGCACCAGGACCATCAAAGCGCCGATTACCTTCGCCACCGACAACGCCGACATGAGCGACGTCGCTGGCATGATCTTGAGTGCTCCGGCAATACCAAGCAGACCGACCATCAATCCGGTAAAGCCACGCTCCATGTCAGACCAGGACATGGTCGCGAACTTGATGACTGCGTTAGCCAGAACATTGATAGCCGTAGCCATGATAAGGAGACTGAGTGCATCGGCAACGCCGGTTGCACCGGACTTCTGCAGTCTGCTGAATATAGCCAAAGCCGCCAGTGTTCCGGCCAGCCCGGCGAGACCCTTGCCGATGGTCGCCATGTCCAGTTGGCCAAGCGACTTAACTGCCTTGACGAGAATATTGAGTGCGACGCCCATGAGGATCATGGACAGGCCGACCTTGATCATGTCCTTGCTGCTCTTGGACAATACCTTTGCCCCGGCAGCCAGCAGACCGATCAGAATCGTGATACCGATGAGGCCATTACGAAGCTGGTCGATCGGAATGCCGGACAGAATCTTGACTGCGGACGCCAGCAGAATCAATGCCACGCCCAGCCCGACGAGTCCGATGGCCATCAAATCCAACTTGGCGATGGCTCCGTACGATCCGACCTTGTCGAAGGCCTTCAACGCACCAGCGAGTTGAGCGAACATGACCGTAATGGCACCGGTTGCAGCGGCCAGCCGAGCTGGCGGAATCGTAGAAATGATCAACAGGGATACAGCCAGAATTCCGATAGCACCAGCGATCTTGAGAAGCGCCGTAGCCTTGAGATTCTGCTGCATGGCCTTCATGGTTCCGGTCAGACCCTCAAGACTGTCCTTGAAGGAGCTGAGGAATCCCCCAGGACCGTTTTTGCCACCGAACAGGTTGAAGTTCTTGATGCTGGCGGCAAGCTTCTTGAGTACTAGAATAAGTCCAGCACCGAGACCGGTCTGGATTGCTCCCAGAACCTCGTCCCAGTTGATGTTTCCGAGTCCACCACTGAACTGCTTGGCCAGACCGGAGAACCAATTGCCAATAACAGTGGCCATGTTGTAGAAGAAGGCTATGAAGCCCTTGAAGCCGTTGAGCAACTTGGTCCAGATGCCAGATGCTTTTTGGCCGGTGTCGGCAACCGCACTGAGACCGGCATTGAAGTTCGCCAACGCCTTGGTGACGTTTCCGGTGTCGAAACCCGCGAACAGCGAACCGATCCATGCTCCGAACTGACTGAGCAACCGAATCGGAACTTTGAGAACATCACCGATCTTGCCGAATATCTGGCCAAAGGTGTCACCGGCCTTGATTCCCTTGTCCAGTGCAACAAGGAAATCGCCGATGCTCCCAGTGAACTGCAGAATTCCGCCAGCACCGCCACCAAACTCACCGAGCAAGTCGGCAACGAATTTGACACCAGCCTTGATGATCTGCCAACCGATGTCGAGCACGGCGAACAGGCCAGCGAACGTACGTCGGAGATTCTCTGACGTCTGCTGACTGGGAACCAGCGATCGCATGAGCATTTCGAACGAATATGTGAGCTTGACCAGATCGGTAGCGGTCTTCCGTGGAAATATGTCACGGAAAGCGTTACCTATCGGACCCAGGATACCGCCGAGGGCGGCAAATGCATCCTTAAGACCGAGAATAAGGTCCTGGCGGCCACCCATGGCCTTCCAGTCCTTGAGCACACTGTTTCGAGCATTGGCTGAACGCTGAACGAATCCACTGACGACATTGTTGATGTTGGTGAACAGAACCGTGGCCTCGTTGAAGTCACCAAATAAAGTACGGAAGGTGTCAGTCCAACCAGAACCGACCGCTTCTCGAATTGTACCCATCAACTGCGTGAAGGTACGAACCTTGGTAGCCGCATCCTGAGCAGTCTTCTGCTGTGACTGGAACGACTTGATCTGCGCATCGGAAAGACCCATAGTCTTCATCTGCGCGACGGTCATGTCGCCAGCCATGATCTTCAAATACTTCGACATGACATCGGCAGTCAGCCAGCCCTTTTCGAGCGAGCCGTTGAAGTTCTTCTGAATCTTCGACGCCGTTTCGCCATGCGCAGAGACGGTTCCCATCGCATCAGCGATCTGGACCAGACTGTCCTGCATGTTCTTGTTACCCATGCCGACGTTCTGTAGTGAACGCCAGTCCATGAGTCGGATGGTGCCTGCCGAAAGTGCCTGAGACAACTGATAGGCTGCGCTTGCGGCACCTTCTGCATTGGTACCAGATGCAGCGGCTTCGTTCGAAAAGCCCTTGATCATCGATGTGGCGTCGCCGATCTTGATGCCAGCATTGGTGAACAAACCAATGTTCTGGGTCATCTGACCGAAGTCATAGATCGTCTGGTCAGCATACGTGTTCAGCTCGTTGAGATTCTTCTGAACCTCAGGGAGTTTGGTGCCGTATCGTGCCGTGTTCGCTAGAATAGTCTGAGTCGAACCCATCATGAGTTCGTACTCGTGGAAACCTGCCGAAATCGGCGCAATCGTCATCGACTTGGCAAGCTGCAGTCCAGCGTTAACTGCCTTGTTAGTGATGTTGCTGAGCGCCGTGATCGCAGTAACTTGCAGAGCGGAGAATCCGCCCATCAAACTGCTGATCGAATTCTTCATCCCGTCCAGGGAAAATCGACCAGCTGCGGCAGCAGCTTCCTCGATACCCTTGGCGGCGCCCTCGAGCCTCAGCCCGCTTTTCAGATTGTTCAGATCGCCGATCGTCTTGTTGACACCGGAGCCGAACGCTTTGTTGTCGAACTGCATCTCGACAACGCGCTGATCGATGCTGCTCATGCTGAGGTCACCGCCTTCCACACAGTCTGTGCGATGTCGTCAAAGATCGGGCGAATAGCTGGATTGATAAAATCACGACCTTGGACGTAACCTCCGGTGCCGGTTCCATGGCCGTATTGAAGCATGATCACGACCGGAAAGCCATTCTCGATGTCAGAGTTGGTCCAGACAATCGCAAATCCGCCCCTATTTTGACGAACTTCATAACCCCACGACCGAGCGGCCAAGCTGGTACGAACCGGGGTTGCGGCTGCCAAAGCTTGAGCACCTCTTGCCGCCTGGGCATCCACTAGTCGTGGAATGTCTAGCTTTTGGGCGGTTTGAAGAAAGCGCTCGGTGTTTTTGAAGGAGCCACGCTGGGTGATTCGGATCGCCATGCGGCTCCTTTCTGTATGTCGTTAAGACGTCACGATGTGGTAGCTGTTTCGGGCTTCGAAGTAGCTTCCATTGGAGGAATCCACTCGATAAGGCTCACCGGTTTCGAGTACGGTAGCCGTTCCGCCCAGATCGGAGAGCTGCTTGGTGAAAGATCCAGCCAGTCCACCATCATCTGTTGTCTTCGCTGTCAGAGTGATGTCAAATTCCATCGGCACTCCACTAGGTTTTGATGATGTAGTTGAGGACGACGTAGGGCTGGAGGTTGTTGTGGGCGCCACCACCGCCTGTTGCTTGGTTGGTAGCTGTAGTTGAGTTGTTGGTTGCGGTGGTATTATTGCTCGTTGCTGTGGCGGCATTGGACGTCGCAGTCGTCGATTGGTTAGTTGCGGTATTCGATGCGATTCCGGTATAGCCGATGCCATCGATGTTGGTCGACGGCGCCGTGATGGCATACGGACTTGTCGTAGTGCCTGCTGCAACCCGAGCGCGAGCCGCTACGCCACTCACATAACCCTGAAATCCATCCACCGCAGCATTTGACTGCGCGTGACCGTGAGCATCCTGGGTATGATTGTGCGCATTCTGTGTGTGACTGTGCGAGTTCTGCACGTGAGTATGCGCAGTCTGGGTATGCGTGTGCGAATCTTGAGTATGGCTGTGCGTAGGCATCTCTGCTGCGGTGAGCAAATGGGTCTTCTCGCCACCCGTCTCACCTAGTACATCGAATTCGGTCTGCGTAGGATCTGCTCCTACCGGGACGCGTCCTTTGAGATTGGGGAGATTAAAGGTGTTAACACCATCTCCGGCGCCGTAGGTGGTTCCGATGGCGGCGAAGAGATCGGGGTACACAAAGCGACTAAGAGCACTTCCGTCACAAACGTGCCAACCCGTCGGAGCCGTGGCACCCGCAAACATTGTAACCGTACCAGGTGGTCCAACGCCTTCCGGACCACGAACACCCCCCGCATTGATTTCATCTCCGCCGCGTGTACTAAGAAGAAGATTTCCCTGTGGATCGACCAGCCCACCCGTAACCGAGGATGCTTCGATCTCGAGCATTCGCGCCGCTGTGAATGCGGTAACCGTGGCCATGCATCCTCCTTTCTAAAGTGAGCTGATTTCATAAGTGTTGCTGTCAATCACCACAACGGATGGCCAGTTGATCTCGAACGTCGTGTCATCCAGCATCGTGATCGCATCATCCGGGCCAGTAACGGTGAACGTTCCATCACCATTGTCGACAACCCGAAGAATGGAATTCGCTTCAAATATGTCAAAGATTTCTTGCGGATTCGGTAACCGAGCCAAGCCTACTTCGGTTCCATAGAGCACATCTTCGAGTTGTGCTCGTGCCGAAGAATATGCGGTTTCATTGACAATGAGATGCGCACTGGGTTTTGCTCCCGGAATGGCAATCGGCGTCGTCGTAATATCGAAACTCCATTCGATCGGAGTCTC
This sequence comes from Bryobacteraceae bacterium, assembly GCA_045807965.1. Taxonomy (GTDB): domain Bacteria; phylum Acidobacteriota; class Terriglobia; order Bryobacterales; family Bryobacteraceae; genus Bog-105. Next base: position 48,943 of record JBJMGJ010000380.1, read on the forward strand.
GTTCTCATACGTCGCATCAGACCATTTGGCTCGAGCATTGTAAACCAGATGCAATCGATAACCACTCTCGGTCAGCACTCGATAAGAGAAACCAAACGGTAATCCTGGAATGAGCGACACAGGATATGTATACGCCTTGATGGTAGCAGAGAAACTTTCTTCACTTCGTTGATTAACTACTTTTACACCGTCTCGATAACGAACTCGAGTACGAAGATCCGCAGGTGTCTGATGCACCGAGATTAACCCGTTCCATGCCTCGGCATCTTCATTAGCCGGAAATATGACGCCTTGATCAACGCCATCCCGATAGCTACCGGTAGGCCATTGGATTCTAGCCATTGAACAAGTCAATCAGTTCGGTGACGGACGGCAAACGAGAACTACCTACCTCGTTGCCGTAAAGAATATCTTCGACCGAAGCAAGCAACGTAGGATCAGCAAAGCGCGAATCGATCACGAAATGCGCTGTCGGTTTCACTCCGGAGCCCATCGGAGGCGTGGTTGTGATGGCCCAACTGTATTGTGCTGGATCAATCGAGTCGTTAAGCGTGCTGTTCTCTCGATCCGTTGGGGCAGACAGCGCATTATACACGAGATGTATCTTGTATGCGTGATCTGCGCCATCGATATCGTTTCCAACGCGGGTACGATACGAAAGACCGAAGGGCTTTCTAGGTTGCTGAGTTGCGAACAATCCGTTGTGTACCGAAACGGTACCATCACAGGCATTGAACTCGGCTGGTGCGAAGAATGCATTGATCGTGGCCTCGAATTCTTCCGCAGCAGCAATGTTCAAGTACTTGATGCCATCGAGGTAGAATGGCTTTGCATCACCACCGCTCGGAGATTCGGTAACCGAGATCAATCCAGGCCAAGCGATTCCATCTTCTCCGACATACAGAACGCCCTGATCGATTCCTGTCTCGTAATATCGTTCACCGATAGCACTCCAGTCCAGTCTTGCCACGCCATTCCTCCTCTCATCCGCGAGTCCTCAAGTTTGCTCGTCGTTGTGCATTCAACTCACGCTGTTGTCTTGCTGCCTCGGCTCGACTCATCTTCTTCGGTGGCGCGCTCTTGTGGTTGCAGACTCGAACGAGTGTGATGAGCCGGTTCAGATGCCAATGCTCACATTCGAACGGAATCTGATAGGTGACCATCCAGTGATAGATGATCTCTGCCGTGATGATCTCATTGTTCGGACGTTGATCACGCTCAGTGATCGTGGTGGCCGTCATCTTTGCATTGATGTACTCGTTGATGTCGGTTAAGTTCAAACTACTGAGTCGTGCATAGACGATATCAGGAACATCCAACGTAAGTGTCATTGCTCGAACGTACCATAGGGTTTCTTCGTCGGTCTTTTCATTCTTACCGAGGAAGGGTTTCTCGAACTTGGACTCCCATTTTGACAGGGAGGCCAGAGAATGCTCCAGGTCCAAGACGAATACTTCCGAAGGAACGAACTCGCTCGTCGCCTCGTCGAAAGCCTCGTCCATTACAACCCTAAGTCGGAGCATCCTCGGCCTCCCTGTCAAAATCGGTCTTACGGACCCGTCGGAGCGAACATGGTGATGACCTCGTCCGGGAGAGGAAGGCTCGCCCCGGTGTCGGCATCGCCGTACAGTGCCGCTTCCAGCGTGGCCAGCGCGCCTGCCTGAACCTTGGTTGAGTCGATGGTGAGCAGCGCCGTCGGCTTGCTTCCAGCGACCGGAACTGCCGTGGTCGTGAAGTCCCAGCTGAAACTCAGCGCCTCCGGAGAGTCGTTGATCGTGCCGAAGGCCTTCTCCGACGGGGCGGCCAGAGCACCGTAGACGAGGTGCAGCTTGTAGCCGTAGTCGGTACCCAGTGCATCGTTGCCCTTGCGCGTGCGGTAGGACAGACCGAAGATCTTCCGGCTCTGCTGACCGACGTAAACACCCGGATGCGGTACCACGGTACCGTCGCAGAGAGCGAATTCCTCGGGGTACGTGAAAGCCTCGATCGTACCGCCGAACTCTTCGGCCGCGACCAGGTTCAGGTACTTGATGTTGTCCGCATACTGCGGGCTGGCGTCAGCTCCGGATGGTGATTCGGTGACGGTGGTCAAGCCGTTCCAGGCATAACCGACGCCGTAGACGCCAGCGTTGTCCCGAATGTAGAGCACCCCCTTGTCGACGCCTGTCTCGTAGTAGCGATTTCCGACCTGATCCCAGACAAGCGGACCTGCTGGTGCAGTCATGGTGTTCCTTTCAGAAGTAGATCATGAAAACGTCGTGATTGAGACCGTTGGCAGCAAACCATCGCTGATGCGTGGTCATCGGAAGAGCAGCCATTCGATCCGGTATCGGACTATTCGGATCCCGGTCGATGACCATCACTTGATACCGTTTGGTATAGGTATAAGGAACGTCATCGGCGAACCGGGTAACTGCCTGATCCCGCTGATATACGATTGCGGGATACTTCATCTGGATGTTTGGTGGCGGTTGAAAGTAGACGTTCCCGTTACCCAGTACCTCCAGCAGGCGTTGCTGGAGCTGTTGGCGTCGGTCCGTTGTAAACACCTCCCAAACGCAAGAGCAGACGGGGAGCCTGCACTTCTACGTCTGTAACAACCCACAGACTCCCCATCCACTCCACATAGCGAATGGCAAAGATGTTATCGAGAGCATAAGCATCGGCAACTACACTAATGGAATTACCGGTGGTCAGATCCGAGTTCAGATCCTCACCGGTGATGAGACGTCGAGTGTTCCGCACTACGTCTCCGTAGAGCGGACGCTCGATCATCACTTCAGTCCATACCCCATTTTGACTATCCGTGGGCGAATGTGCGTAGCCGACCTTCCCGTAGAACTTTGCCATGTCGCCCTACTTATCAGACGTTGCGAGTGAACGCCCAGTCGTTGGCGGTGTTCGGCGGGAAGTAGTAACCGGTTGCCGGGTCACCCACAACCCGGATCGTGGCACCAGCAGCCAGCGGAGGCTGGTCGCCAGCGGTCAGCACGTCGTTGGTGTCATCATTGGTGTAGATCACACCTGCCGTCGCCGGGATCGTCAGCACACCCGTCACCGGGTCGAAGGTCGGAGCGGTCGGCGTCACCAGCGTGCCAGAGGACCGGACGAAGACAAGCGCCGACTTGAACTTCGTCAACGCACCCGACATCCGGGTCTCGATCAGGTACTTGTACTGGTTGTAGTCGATGTCGAAGTCGTCGAACAGCGAGACGGCGCCACCCCGATCGGCACCGACGGTGTAGTCGTTCATGTTGACCAGCACCGCGAGCAGATCCCCACCGTCGACGGTGTGGTCCTCCATAGCATCGACCGTGATGATGTCACTGACCCGGAGCGCGGTCTTGAGCTCGTTCTGATCCATGTAGTATCGACGGCCCATCTTGTCCTTACCGAGCAGCAGGTCGGTCAGGAGGTCCTCGGTGCAGTACATCGCCGGAGTACCGGAACCCCGGTACTTGGTACGAGACCGCAGGATGGACTCGACCAGCGAATCGCTTCCGGTATTGGCCGGAACAACCACACGATGCGCGAAGAAGTCGTCATCGGTCGCGATCGGCCGAATGTTGGCTTCGCTGATCTTGTCGTCGTCGTCGACCTCACGGCCGTCACCGAGCAAGATCGCCCGCGCGATCTCCTCGTCCAGCATCAGCCGCATCTCGCCCTTGAGGAAGGCGACCACGTCGAGGTCCGTGATGTCGATGATGTCATCACGGTCCAGCTTCTGCTTCTTGTAGATCGTGGTGGGAGTGGTGATCCGCTTGGCCAGCGAGAACCACTCTTCCTTCTTCAGGCTACCCTTGACGTAACCCTTGGCACGGGCCTGATCGAGAGTGATGTCGGCGGAGACGGTCTTGATCCTCGAGAACGGCGTCTTGCGAGCACCGCCGATGACCGTGTTGACCCACTCCTGCCGACGAGCGATCAGCTCAGGCGTGTTGGAGATCGCCTTGGCATCCGGGAACAGGATGTCGATGTTCTCGATCCCATACTCCACGGCGTGCTTGAGGAACGACTCCTTGAACGAACCCAGCTTCTTCGCGTCCTCGACGATGGTCGCGAGCTGAGAGTGGGACAGGGTCGCGCCCGGAGCCTTCTTGTCCTGATCGAAGACGTTTGCCATGATCGTTTCGGTACCTTCCTCGTCACTGTGCTGAATGGTCTCGCCGGTGTTGTTCTGCTGGTCCGCGGGCGGAGTTTCACCAGCATCCTTATTGCCGTTCTGCTCTTCGTCGTCCTCGTCGTCCTCGTCCTCAGCCAGTGCGGACTGCTGCAGAGCCCCAGCCTGAGCCGCCTGGACAGCTTCACCGATCATGAAGTAGACGACGTTCTTCTGGTCATCGGTGAGCGTGTCGAAGACATCCTGCACGGTTCGGGTATCCTCAGCGGGAGCAGTCGAACCGTTCCCACCACCGGAGTCACCCGCAGCGTGCTCGATGTTCTCTCCTTCGAGCGGAAGACCGGTGTAGATGATCGCCTCGTCCTCGAGCTCCTCGACACCACTTCCATCGGAGTGTGCGATGGAAACATTGTCGATCAGCGCACCAGGATTCGCTCCCGACAGAACGAGTGAGACCTCGTGGATCACACCGTGGAAGACCTGCTTGCTCCGCTCGATCAGCTTGTTGGCGTAGATCGAAAGCGTCGTGATGTCGCCGTGCTGAACGAGGGCCTTGGCCTGCTGGCCGGACTGAGTCTGATTGAAAAAGCCGTAGGTGTAAACACCTTCGTCTCGAGCTTCCAGAACCGCGTGACCCAACACGTTGGAAGGATCGTTGTGACCGTGCTGCCAGACGAGCGGAACGGTCATCTTGTCCTGGTGCTTGAACGCCTCAGGCATGATGGTTCGACCATCAGTGCACTTGAGACCAGCCTTGGTTGCCCAACCGCTGAAGTCAGCTTGTGCTGCTCCCATTTTGACTGTCTCCTTCCTTCTATTCGATTGCTGGTACTGTCGTCGTTCTGGTCGAAGGCACTCGAATCGGTTCGTTGATCGAAGGGTCAACAGACGTGTCAATTGGAGTGCCAACAGGGGGTGCCTGCTGGCCTAGCTCCGATTGAGGCATGTTGCTGTTCCGAAGTTGATTCGCCTTCGGGTCGTTGGACGGCTGCATTCCGATGACCTGACGGATCTCATTGGAAGACAGGATCTCATTCCGAGTGAACTTATCCGCGATTTCAGCAAGGTCACCGACCGGTACCAGCTTGAACGGCTCTCGGAAGTACTCAATGGACTGCTTCTGCGTTCGGGCAGTCTTGGTAAGGAAACTCCGGCGCATTGCCTCCACGATGGCAGTCAGAAGGGGCTCGATGGTACGGTTCTGATAGTTGAGCATGGTCTTCTCATCCGCCGTACCATTCATGATCTCCGGCGTAAGGCCAAGCTGACCGTAGAGCATCTCAGTCAGATACTTGATCTGAGCAAGAAGATTGTTCTCCACCGGCCGGTTCAATTGGGTGATCTTCTCAGTTCCATCCACATAAGCAATACCATACTGGCTGCCCTTGAGCTGGAACTCGATGTCAGCGCGACGCTGTTCGGCTTGCTGTCGCCGTGCTTCCGATTTGATAACATATGGAAGCTGAATAACCATGTCCAGTTTGCCTGAACTCGACTGTTCATCCACGGAATCCAGAAGCCCTAGCTTCCGAATAAGCCGTTGCATGGTCGAGTTCGGCTGGTTCATGATGTCGTAGAACGGATTCTCGACAATAGCTACTGCTCTCTTGCTGAGCGTAATCTCTTCACGACGTCCGCGTCGTTCGTTGTACAGCGAAATCGTGACATGCTGTGGATGCCACTGAATAATTTCGCCAACCCGCATGGTCAAGATGTCAAAGTTGCCAGAATTCTGCGGATTTAGCGTGGTATCCACTGGAACGATCGCGATAGTACCCTGCTGAATCAGCGACATGACCATGTCTTGCCGAAAAGCTCGTGCGCCTTGATCCAGATTAGCTTCAACGGTAAGACAATTGTTCAACCCACTAGTGAGCTCTTCAACAAACCAGCCATTGTCATCCAGCCGAACGTGCTTCATTGCGACCGAAGCAGCATCCGTCGCAAGTCTTGTGTAAACCGAGGTGACGATCGATCGTTCATTGGTAGTCAGCAAACGAGTTCGATCTGGTCGAAGTGTGTAGCCCGGTCCCATGTCAGTACTAGGAATCCGACCTACATCGTCCATGTTAGTGAACGCATTCCAGGCGTGAACTAATCGGTCCTTAAAGGACATCTTTCACCTCCTTTCTGGAATTTAGCCTAATGCGATCACTTACTCTTATTGCGTGACCACTCGTCGTCTCAGTTGACGCTGGAAAAAATTGCTTCCAACTTGAATTGTTTCTGGTGAATTACGAAGAGCACGTTTCAGCTCAACATTACGATATGCTCGAGCGATCGCTTGAATAGACTTCCGACCACCTTCGAGAGTCTTAGTCACGCTGGTACTAGTACCCTTTGCAATTCCTCGGGCTGTTCCTCGGCCAGCAGCGGTTGCTACCTTGACTCCGCCCTTACCACTTACGGTAGCCACCTTGAAGCCGACTTTGCCAGTGCCTTTGGCTACCTTCGGCACGGTTTGATAACTCGCTTTTCCAAGCTTTCCGAGAAGTTTGCCTGCGATCTTCATACCCGCCCGATTGGACTTGGATGAAAATGCGGCAGTCTTTGGACTTTGTCCACTTTTCGCAATAATGTATAAAGCTGTCGTAGCAGCCGCGGCCACGCCTACACCGACAGCGACTTTCTTCGCTCGGGACATCTGTGGCCGATTACCAACCAGGGGATCGTCGGGCTTTCGAACACCCCAGTGCATTCCTTTAACGCCGAAGTGAACGAGGAGGTCTTCATTGAGTTGTGGTTTATCAGCAACGAGCATGAATCCTCCTTTCGCTACTTCAGAAAGCCAAGGTCGACCTTGGTGCCGAATCGCAGCGTATTGATGAATCCCTTTCCTGCGTTGACCACCTTGGTGTCCAAGCCGGTTTTGTGCATGTAGCCGTATGCACCAAGCACGGCGGCGGCCGCTACTGAACCAGCGAATGGACCGTTGATACTACGATTGATCGCGCGAACGTTCTTCATCGTAGTGTTTTTGACATCCTTGCGCTTTCGCTCGGATCTAGCCTTGTCGGCATGAGTACTGAGATCTTGTTGAGCCAGGTGATGTTCGAAGGCCTTTTTGTAATCGGGGTTCCGTTTCGACTTGGCTTCGACACTCGCCTTGATCAACTTGCGTCGGGTACCCGCACCTTCGCCGTAGAACATCTTGGCTCGCGCGAATTCTACAGCATCTTTGCGAGCTTCTTTGTTGGTAGCTCGCGTAACTCCCGGAGCATCGTCCTTACGGACGCCCCAGTGCATACCCTTGATGCCGAAGTGAATAAGCGTATCTTCATCCAGCGGAGGTTTGTTCGCACCGAAATGCATGAAACTAGATGCATCGAACGGCGTGAACCCAGCTGCTTCGTCACGTCGTCGAAGATCGCTCTCCAACTCTTCTTGCGAAGAATAAGCCGAGGGAATGATCAAACCGGGAGTTCTAACCATGTTTCACTACCTCTCTGAATGGCGTGGCATCAATGCCCATCTCCCGGTGAAGGGTTTCACCCCACGCCTTCACGAAGGCTGGTGGATTCGGATTCCAATGGTATTGAGAAAATAACTCAGCTTCGAGTTCTTCTCGAGACCCAGATGCTGCTGCGTAGCCAGAAACCCTGGATATCTGTAGATGTTCCGGAATGCCGTCTGATGCGGCTTGCTTCGTCGCAGCTTTCAACGCCGCATTCCGCGCATCTATGTTTCCGCCGACTACTTTTTGCCTAAATAAACCCGGTCTGATCTCTTGCTCGGCATGGAACAAAGCGTGTGCAGATTCGTGAGTGATGAAACCATTCACGTTGCCCGTACCTTCGGCGAACCAACCGGTTTTTTCGGCATTAGCCAGCTCTTTCCGCTGATCACCCGGACGCATGTGCACGACACCACCGCGCTGTCCAGGAGTACTTTCCACATAACCGACCGTTCCATAGGCGTACTCTGCTGGGTTGGTTTGCTTCAGATCTTTAAAATCACTGATCTGAAAACCATACCTCGACGCCATCAACGGAGCAATTCTCTTTGCGCCGTCCTTCGTTGAAGGATGTAAGGACGCAGCAATGGTCGGAGATGCGGCATGAAGCCGATACCCGTGGGAATCATCTGCCTTACGTACGCCCCACTTCATGCCCTTGACGCCGAAGTGAACGAGTTCATCCAGTGGCGGTTTATCATCCTGTCCCAAAATCACTCGAACACCTCCTTATTGGCCTTCCAGGCGATGTAGGCGTCCATCAGGGCGGCCACGTTGTCGATCTTGTCTTCCCGTCGAGTCTTGAGCAACTTTCGGTTGCCATTGGTATCCTCAACGGTGATTGCGTTACCCATTGTGAACGACATTAGATTCTGATCGAACAGGAGAAGCCGCTGCTCGCTCAGAATCTTTAGCTCACCGAGCGGAACCGACTCGGTTTTGGCTCCCTGGATGACTTTCTCGATCCCGAACGGCCCGTTCTCGGCTTCCCAACGAGTAACGAATTCCTTGGCGTTGTAGGGGTCGAAGCCCAGGGTTCTTACGTCGAACCTTTGGTCTTGAATGTAGTTATCAAGGTCGTCATAGACCTCCATCATGTCGAGGATGTTCCCGTCGAGGACATGCAAGCTGCCCTCTTGGATGAACTCCTCGTACTTCTGCCGCATTGCACCTGGCAGTTTGAATAGTGTCAACTCGGTGATGTAACTCCGAGTCTTGACACCGAACTTACCGTTACCGAGCGGAAACAAAAATGTGAACGCACAGAAGTCATCACCCTGAGAAAGGTCTGCGCCCAGTGAACAGGGCAGACCCCAGAATTCCCGCTGGCGATGCGGAAGCGTTTCCTCATACGTGAAGAAATACGTGTATCCTTCCATCGGAAGGCCGAATCGTTTGGCGAGAATATCATTCCGCGAAGCGGGAGCCTTCTCGGCACGTTCCACATCCAACTGATAGGTTTCATAGCTGACCGTCTTACCGATGTTCGGCTGCGCTTTGGGCCAAGTGGCCGGATCGGCAACCTCGTCGACCTCGTCCAGCCGGTAGTGCCAGATCGATACGTGCGGTGCAAGATAGTCGCCCTTGAGAATGTCCTCGAGCTCCATCTTGATGGTGTCACCCGAGCCGTTACGAACCGTTCCCTCGGAACTGATCGCGACAATCAGGTAATCATCAAGCTTGGAAGCACCCTGTTCGATAGCCCCGACGACGTCTTCCCGAATATCGCCGGAAAGCCATTCGTCCACAGTTGACACTTTGGGCCGAAGTCCCTGTAGCTTGTTGATCGACATCGGCCGGACTTCGAGCAGACTTCCAGTAAGGAAGTTCTCGATGCCCTTCTTGGTAGCAGCAAGCTTCTGCCGAAGCAATCGGTTACCCGTGGTGTTTTGCATCGAGCCTTCGGTGAGGAACCTGAACAACGGTCCTCTGGCTCGGGTGATGGCGGTCCGAAACGGACTCATCACCTCGTCAGCCTGCTTCATGGTCGGAGCAGTCGTGATCTGGTGCGTGGTCGCGGTGTCGACGTTGAGAAAATACGCTTGTACTGTCGAGCCGTACATCGACTTCGCCGCACCGCGAGCCACAATAAGATACTGCTTGCGAATCAAACGCTTTTTGATCAGCTTCTTCACATAGTGTCCGCCACGATGTTTGGCGTCCGGCTCATAGACGCTACGCTCCTCGAAGTAGTACCAACAGAATATCTGCTCACCCCACAGCTTGAAGGTGTCGAGCAGATGCAGATCGGTGCCATCGGTAAGCGTGAGCTCGTTCTCGCAATAGAGAATCCATCCCTCGACGGGGCCGGGGTCGTAGTAGATGTTCGGGTTGGCGATGAGCGCGTCGATACGGTTCATCTCCATTGAGATCTGCCGGTTCACCGGGATCTCACCCCGAATCACCGCGTCTCGGAACTGACCGTAGTAATATGGGACTGCTGTGTTCGACAGACTCATCGCCAACCTCCCCTCTTACTTCGATGTTGCGATAATGCCCTTTGTCTTTAGTTGAGCTGCGCCGTGGCTCTTGATCACCTCAGCGGCCAACTGCTTACCGACGCTGTTCAGCACATCGCCAGTCCATTTGGCACCGACCGAGGCCGCACTCTTCTGCTTGGTCTTGGTCGTGAGGTTCGTATAGTTCTGTTCGAGGTTGAGCCTACGGTTCAACTCCTCGAGATCTTTGTTCGACAATTTCCGGGTGCCATGCGCCTTGGCTGTGGCCTGCGCTTTTCGTGCATGGATGTGTTCCGGAGCATCCGGAATATGTGGCGCACTGTCAATCTGACTGCGATCCCGCCGGACACCCCACTTCATGCCTTTGATACCGAAGTGCTCGAGGAACTCAGCACCTTCAATGGCTGTCTGCGCCATGCTCTTCTTCGGCGCACCGATCTTGGTGATATGACCGGTCGAATCATAGGTGACCTTGATCACAGTACCGTCGAGCTCGTCGAACGCATCGTGCTTGACGTCAACAACCTGAACACCCCAGTTGCCGTCCGAATCAGTGACGATCTTCAGCTCTCGGGTTCCGGATGCATTGGTACCGGCTTCCTGCGCAGCTTGGCGAAGCCGCTTGATATAGGCCTGCTGGTGTTCGTTGTAGTACTGCCGACGAAGCGGTGAATCCTTGCTAAAGTCCTTGTTCTTGTACTGCGGCTTGTTGTTGATCCGGTCAATGTCACCGTGATTGGCCAGATCAGCAGCCCGGTTGTGCAGATTGATCCAGGTCGCGGTAGTGGCGGCCTTCTTCTCGAACCGCTTGTCTTCCTTGGCAATCTTCCTGGTCTTGGCTCGTTCGCCTTCATGACCGCGGTCTCGACGGACACCCCACTTCATACCCTTGACACCGTGATGCTCGACGGCATCCTCATCCTCGATGATCGCCGACTGCGCGATCGACGGAGGTGCCTGCTCGTTCAACTGGCCGTACAGCCCTTTGAGCGCCGCTCTAGCCGCCGCAAGCTTGACCGGCGGAGCTTGCACACCACCTCGCGCACCAGCCAGAGCTGCGGCCGCAGCGTGCACACCGTTTCGGTTGAGCGCTCCGTTCGGTGTCCGGACCGGAACCTTGCACTGGTCCTTGCTGGTCGGTGGTCCCTGGTGCAGATGAATCAGACACGCTGCGTGCCACTGCTCGATCGAGTAGTCGGCTTTGGTGTAGTCGCTCCATGGCTTCTCACTGACATGTTTGAGACTGTCGGTCATGGGTCACCTCCTTCCTATCGACGTCGGTCTCCTTGTCGGCGCTCACCACGACGACGGTCGCCGCCAAAGATTCCGTTTCGTTTCAACCAGTCGTCAACCTCGTCCGGGCTCATCTCACGAATACGGCGCTCTTGTCGGCGACGATCATCACCAATTCGAGGATCTCCCAACGGATGCTCGAGGGTCTTTTCACCAGGATGACGATGCCGAATGATCCCTCCTATCACAATCGCCACGATTAGCACCACCACTAGCAACACCACAAATTGTCCTATCCATAACCAGAGCATTATGCCGCCGGAATAATCAGAGAAAGCACCGATTCGTTTCGAGTAGTTCCTTCCAGACCCCGATCGAAATCTCCTGGAGTGAAACTGTTCTGTCCAGGTGGTACCAAACCGGATTTGATAGCCATTACCGCATTACCACTCGGATCTGAATACAACATGTCTGAACTCGTTGCCCAAGTAGCCGAGGAATTGACGCTGGCTACCGCAATATAGACTTCATTACCTAGTGCAACTCTGCCTAGCGATACGGCTTGGGCGGCAATGGCTGCAGTGGTATTGTTACCTATGTTGTTTGCCGCTGCGGCAACGGCAGCAGTTAGACTGGCTTGAGTATAAGCTCCACACCACCAGCGAATAATACCGTTGGTAACGACATTGACGACCGCCGAAACCGAACCCGCCGTTGGTGTAAGGCGGAACGCCTGCAACAGGCCAGCGTTGGGATCACCAGGAGTACTGGTGCCAACGGCCGGAGCGAGCAGCAGGGATATGGCCAGGCCGGTGTCGGAAGTCGAGCAGGTGGCTGTGTAGGAAGCGGCCGGGGAGGACAGCGCGTCGAAGGCGTACAGGGATTCCGCGCTGGCCGCCTGAGCGGACGCGCGGGCGGCCGGTCCGGAGGCGGTGAACGTGTTGCCGTTGTACGATCCAAACGCCACCACCTTGCCGTCCCCTGCCGCCGGGATCTGCGACGGCGAGGCGAACGAGGTGGTGCTCGTCGAGACGCGGGTGAACAACGGCGGCCCGTCCAGGCCGGTCGCGCCTGCGTGTTGCAGCACCACGGCACAGGTGTAGGCGACGAGCGTCGAGAACGTGTAGCTCGTGGGTTCGGAGGCGGTGGCGGTCTTGGTGTAGACCGCGCCCTGGCCGGTGCCGGAGAACTGGCCTATGCTGCCCGCAAGGGTCCAGCCGGAGGGTGCGGAGTAGGTAGCGATCCCGGTGTTCGCCATGTAGATGATGGCGGTGAGCAGGTTCCCGGCTGCAATGTTCGCCGGGGCGGGGACGGTGACCGAGCTGCCCGAGCCCGCCGCTGCGCCGGAGCCGGAGACGTAGGTAGGGCCACCAGATACTGCCGCAATTGGCGGTCCAGAAGTTGCTAACTGAGTAAAGGCATCCACTCGAGTGGGAAACGTCAGCGTCTGCGTATAGTTGCTATTGACAAGCAATAGCAGAAAATCACTGGCCGTCCAGTTGTCCGGTAATGTGATCGTTGCCGATGTACCAGTCGTGGAACCGGCCTTCGATCCAGATCGAAGTTGCGGACCCGACTTCAACTCAGGATATGGATAGCCTCGAGACGAAGAAGATCCCGCGGTACCCGACCATTGCCAATTCTTTAAAGTTCCCACTCCAAGAGCTCGAGCCGGTACATAGTCACCCAAATAAAGCTGCACATTGGAAATCTCGGCCCAGACTCCCGCAGTCAACGGCAAGTTCTGCAGATTGACTCGAATGGAAGTAATGTTCGTAACACCGACACCAATGGTAAACGTAACCCAGACCCGAGTCGGTACTCCGGCCTTGATCGTGTTAACTCCCGAAATCGCTGCATTCTGAGTTACCGTGCCGCCAGTAACACCGGTAATCGTAATGCCATTCCAAGCATTGTCATTTGACAGCATCACGTCCCAGACAGCAGTAATCCTCTGCCCGATCAATTCCGGCCAACGGGCAGCAGCAACACCGTTTCCAGTATTGTTGAATGACAAGCCGATATCGCCGTTGGCAACACTTCGGGTCGTCCAAGTTATCCGAAAAGCGCGTCCTGATTGGGGCCAACTCGATGCCACTATCTGTTGAGTGATCGCATTGGGTGTCGTTCCCGCATAAGAACCGAACCCACCAGGGACACCGGTAACCGGCAAACTGGCAAGCGAATAATTCTCCAAGCCAGGGCGAAGAAACAAGTTTTCATACGATTGACTAGGGGCATCGAGAATTGCTGCTGCTCGCATCAGTAGAACACCCCCATCACCACGCCGTACCATTGGTTTACGCCATCCCAGAACATGTTTACTGCCAGTCGTGCACTAACCGTCGCTGGTATGCTGGGCGCAACTGCACCACCGGCCCATTTGATTCCGGTTGGCCAGGTAAGCGTATACGGTCCACCGGTAGCCGCTTGAATAACGATGATTGTCACGGTACCGGACTTACCGAGATTGGCACTGGTCGGAAAAACGCCAATCGTAAGATTAGCCGCCAAAGTCCACACCTGAGTACCAGGCACCCAGGTTGTACCGGGAGTTACCGTTGCAACACCAGTGTTGGTCCAGGTCGACGTCGGGGCAAGATCCCCAGGATCTCCCTTTACTCCTTGGATTCCCTGAATGCCTTGAATACCTTGTGGACCGCGAACCGATGGCGTATAGAGATGGTCACCATCGGAAAGAGTAAGGTCCAATCCACTGTCGGCAGCCAACGTTGCATCGACGATACTTACACCTTGTATGCCCTGTGGGCCCTGAATTCCCTGCGGACCTTGTGCACCCGGATTACCAGGTGGGATATAGAATCGGAGCTGGACATCTTGCGGAGTTCCGATGTTCTCGACCCCAGCGTAGTCACCAGGATTGGTCATGATCGTGTTTGCAACGGCTACTGTTGCTGCTGCTCCAGGTTCTCCTTGGATACCCTGGATTCCCTGCTCTCCCGGAGTTCCCGGTACACCCTGCGCACCGCGAGCCGCAAGCGGCTGCCAGTCGGTTCCGGGATCAGTGTCTGGTACAACACCGGTAGATCCAGCAACTGCAAACCAGGCGGAACCGTTGTAGTAGGTTGCGTCGTTCGGCGCATAGGCGGTGTTTGCATTCCAGACACCGCGCCAGGTCAATCCAGCCGGACCTGCTGGACCTTGAGCTCCAGGCTCACCAGGAATTCCCTGGATACCTTGAATGCCCGGTATACCTTGATCACCCTTGGCCCCTTGAATGCCCGGCAATCCTTGCAGACCTTGATCGCCTTTCGGACCGGCATCTCCCGGGTCGCCCTTAGCACCTGGATCACCAGGATTACCTTTGATACCCTGGTCGCCTTTGGGGCCAGGTGCACCGTCGATGCCTCGTTCCCCAGGATCGCCTTTCGGCCCAGGTGGGCCTGGAGCTCCGTCGATCCCTCGAATGCCGATATCACCCTTAGGACCCGGGTCACCCTGTGGCCCTGGCGGGCCTACTTCACCATCTCGACCGGCTTCACCAGGAAAACCCTGCGGGCCCCGTGGGCCGACCAGGGCAACCTCAGCGAATTCGACGACTACTTCCGGCAACGGCGGCTCTACGACGACGATCACATCATCAGGCATAGGTCACCTCCGTAACCAGTTGATTGACCTGCAGTCGACCGGACAGAATTACCAGTCCGCGAGCATTCGGATCGTTGGCGTCGGCGATCACCACGTCGTAATAACCGCCGTGCACGGTTTTGGACTGATTCCCGTCCAATGCGAAGTCGATGACGATGTCCTCGGCATCGTAGGAAGGGGTCATAAACGGCGTCAGATCCGTTTTGAGCGTCGAACGGCTGTTGTTCCCTACCCGTACCTGGCTGAGGACTGAAAAATCAGCCAAGGTGGGCCAGACGGCCCGTCCACCGACGATCCGGAAGCGCCTAGCGTAGGAAAGACCGGCTACGATGGTAAGGTCAAGGGTGACTGCCATGCCGATCCTTCCCGTTGCACACTGAGCCGCCACTCGAGTTCCCGGATCTGCTCGTTCAGCGCATTCATCACGAATGAGTTACCCGGCGGATCGAACAGGATCTTGACCCGGAGAAATACGTAAGTACGCACCGAGTTCAGTTGCTTGTCGATCCCGAGGAAATCTTCCCAGACGGCTTCGGCATCCTCGACCAGAAAGCCGTCCTCGGGTCCGATCCCCAGTTGCGAAAGAACCGTGAACACCGTGTTGATGTGCATCAGGATATCGACATCGAACACGTCGTAGTCGGGAGCGATTCCGAGAGCCTTCTTGGTACTGTCGAGGATGCTTTCGCCTGCCATTCAGAACACCTCCTTGGAAATGAGTTAGGACACGCCTGCCCAGAAAGCCGAAACGGATGCCGCACTGGCCAGAGCGATGGAAGTTGGCAAGGCAGTCTGACCGGTTCCGATACTGCCGAACCGATAAGCACCGGCAGCCAGGCCAATGTTGTTACCAGCATTCTGGCTACCCGAACGCCATAGCGTCGGCGGCGTAGTGCCGTTGGCCAGGAAACCGACATAGACCAAATCGCTACCGGCAATAGCCAGTGACTTTCCCGCCACCGGAGTGACGACAGCTGAATGTGCGCCAACAGCTCCGAACGCAGTGGTCTGGTCCGGGCAGGTTCCGATCAGCGCGCCAGATGAGTCGTAAACCCCGACCAGGTTCTGTCCTGCGGTGAGACCAGCACCTGCTGCGTTGAAGCCATACCAGACCTTGCTGATCGTGGCAGGCTGACGAATCGGCACCTTGACGAAGATAACCGTGCCGTTCAGTAGAGGAGAGTTCGATCCGATTGCCGCCGGATCGAACGCAGCAGCGATCAATCCATTATCGACCGGATTCCAGGCGGCAAGCGAGCCAATCGGCGCAGGTACCTGTTCGCTCTGCATGGCTGCGTAGTGCGCAGCGATCTGCTGGGCAGTCAGCGCTTTGCCATAGATGGCAACCTTGCCCATCCCGCCCTTGAAATAAGAATGCCCAGGCCGTCCGCCGAGATAGATTGGTGAGTCACCGTTGACCGGAACGATGTTGTACGGGTCACCCCAGGAATCCTGGTCCCGCTGGACACCATTCTTGTAAAGGGTGACCGTGCCCCAACCATCGGCACCTTTGTTGACCCCGTCGAAAACCGCGACCAGATGCATCCATTGACCGCTGGTAAGGACATCTTCGGCATAAGATCCTGCACCCAATCCACCTTCAGGATTGAATACATAGGATGAAGTTCGATTGGGTCGAGTCGAATTGCGACTGTACATCCGCACGCAGTACTCGATGTTACCCCCGGGCCCAGTACGGTTCCCCTTGTACAAAGGATAGACCAACGGTCCATCAGTCGAAGTTTCTGGGTTGGGGAAGTCATAAACATCGGGCCGGATCCAGACCTCGAGAGTCAACTGTCCAGTCTTGGGAACCGAAAAATTATCTGCATCCGGAACTGTCAAGTACTGTGTGATTCCATCGAAGGTAACCGCTGCATCGCCATTGGGCATGGCAGAAACACCCGGTGTTCCGGTGAATGTCGCTGTGTTCGAACCGACCTTGTCGGCGACCGTTGTCAGTCCAGCGGATAGCGGCCAGAACCCTACCGGTTTGTCGGCTAATATGACCGCATCGTAGGACCCTGCTTGAGCGATCGTCTGGACAACTTCAGCCTGCGAAACGCCTAGCTCAGAAATGACCGGCGCAGGAAGCGTGTACGGCGCCAGGTCGTCCCGATACGGAAGGTCGTTCCAGTGCGTATGGCCGTCACCGATCTTGACCTTACCGGTGTCCTCGTCGAACCCGGGCTCACCACTGCCGAGAATCGGGTTACGGCTCTGCCATTGTGCCTGAGTGCGAAACTTAGGAAGATCAGCCATGCCCGATTCTCACTTTCTTAAAGAGTCAATCCCAAGGGAGACGCCCCGGACCCGAGGGTAGGAATCCAGGGCGCCTCCGCTTTTGGGTGAGCGTTCAGACGCTCGGATTCATGTTCTGGGTCGAGGTCGGGTCGTTGGCCTGAGCCTCGTCGTCCGCCCGCATCACGTCACCCGCGGTCGGTGTGTCGGTCGGCGCCGCATCGGTCGGGTTCTCCGACGGTGTCGTGTCGGTTGCCGAGACCTCGGCCGTGGTGTCGCCACCAGCGTCACCGGCATCGGCGTTGGCTGTCGTACCCGTGTCACCGGTGTCCGCAGCCGCAGCATTGGTGTTCGCCTGGTTGTCAGCAGCGGGCTGGTCCGATGCCGTCTGACCCAGCGTGTTGACCTGCTGGGTGAGACCGGAGAGCGTGTCGGCCACCGAGGACATCTGAGCCATCAGCTCGTCGGTCTGCGCCTTGGCGTCCTGCAGCTCCTGGTTCTGCTCGACGTCCTCGGCCGCCTCGGAGGCGACGAGCGCGTCATACTGCGCACGCTCGGCGTCCAGGGCCTCCTGTAGCGCACCGACGTTGGTAAACCGGTCGTTGGCGTCGGTGATCGCCTGCTGGAGCTGCGCGACTACTTCTTCGAGTGCTGCCATGATTCGATTCTCCATTGCTACTAGTTGAGTTGTGGTTACCCGGTTGTCACTGAACGGTGGTCGAGCGAGCCGAGGCAGCGAAAACGCCATGACGGATCAACGAAGCTGTCGGTTGACTTCGGCTTGCACCGCGTCGTAGTCGTAGCCAGCAGCAGAGAGTCGACGCCGACGTTCCAGCGCATTCCCCCACTGACCCTTGATCACCTGCTCCGCAATGACCTGCACGCTCGGCCGAACCGCCACCTTGGTCGTCTGACCGCCGTGCCGGGAATTCACCGCGTTCTGCACTTCGGTCGGGCTGTACCCGGCAGCCAGCAGCCGCCGAGAGCGCTCGGTACCATTGCCCCACTGACCGGCGAGCACCTCGTCGACCAACTGATCGATACTCTTGCGAGCACCACCAGTGGCTGGAGCAGTTTGCGCCCGAGACTGCGGTACGAACTCGTGGTAGGCCGCCTGGACCGCTGCGAGCAATTGGTCGAACACCCGGTCCATGTGTGGCCCGGCGCACAGCGTATCCTTCCAGTGATGATGGACGAATACGTTGTCCCGGGTGGGAGCTGCGCCGATTACCCGGGCGAACAACCAACCGGCCAGCCGGGCTCCGCTGTGCCAGGTGACCTCGGCAACCAGCCAATCCGGAGCGAGCGTGGCATCCGCCAATTCGATCGAGATCGACGACTGGTTACCCGCAGTGTTGCCGGTAGCCCAGGCGTACTCGTTGACCCGGACGTACTGCGCGACCGAACCGGCCCCGTCCACGTCGAAGTGCGCCGAGGCCTCCCGGGTCTGCCAGACCTGCAGCACACCTTCGTGCGACAACCGCCCACCATTATGGTGGAAGGTGACCGAGGTCTTGCGGTAGGCCGTGTGGGTGACGTGCCCGGTGGCGTCCAGACCGGCGATGAGGTTCTTGACCGGATGGTCATACGCGATGACTGCGACCATCAGTCCACCTCCTTCTCGACATCGTCGGTGGCGAACCCGTTCCAGTCCGACGGACCCGGATCCTCGTCACCCTTGCCGTCCTGCGTCTCGCGTTCGAGCGCCCGCTTGACGTCGACCTTGTAGGAGTTGGCGGTCTCCAGCTCCTCGTCGTCCTCTGCCGTGGAAGTGGCCTCGACATCACCCGAGGAAGCAGGCGTGTTCTTGACCTCGTCGTGGATCGGAGTCGACTCGTTCTGCGGCGCAGTCATCGATCCCCTTCCTTCTCCTCGACTTCGACCGGCTGCTTGGCTTGAGTGGCATCCGTGGTGACCGGCGTAGCCACCACTTCGGTCTTCTCGGTCGTGGTCTTCTCGGTGCTGGCCTGGGTACGGTCGGCGGTCTCACTCATTGGGGTTCACGTCCGGTGTCGACTCCGAGGTGTTCCCCGAGGGACCTGCACCCGAGGCGTCCTTGTTGACGTCGCTCGGCGAGACCCCCGGGTTCTCCTCGGTCTGAGTCGCCTCGGGAAGTGGCAGACCCGGCACCGAGTGGTCGGCGTCGTCATTCTGGGTCGAGTTGGTGTCCTTGCTCTTGGCCATTCCTAGCTCCTTCTCCAGAGGGACGTGTCCCCGGCGGTCCTTACTGCGAGCGGACGGGGCAGCAGACGCTCGTCCCCGTAGTGGATTGCGTTGTGCGTGTCGTGCGTGGTCGTGATCAGATACTCCGGATCGAGCACCAACGCATTGCCGTGCAACAGATCATCCTGCGTGATCGGATTCAGATGGTGGATCACGATCCGGGAGCGGATCTCATGCCCTTCCACCCCCAGATCGCAACCGAGATCCCGTACGATGACATCGCGTCTGGCTCTGCGCCAGTCGTGCGAGGAGTAGAACCGCTGATTGAGCCAGCGATCGAACCCGAACGTCGCCGCGCCCACCGCACTGCGCAGTGCCAGATACCGGAAGCGGTCCTCGAAGGTGTCGAGCATCGCGAGTTCCGTGTAAGTACGAAGGCGAGCCACTACTCGTAGTCCTCTTCGTTCCCGGCATCGAGTTCCAAAGGTGGCTGACCCGAGTACCTGCGCATGGCCGTGATGGCTTCCGCGTACAGCGACTCGATCCGCTGGGCCTGTTCCATCGCCTCGGCCTTGGCCGCGAGCAGGATGTTCTCTCGAGCCAGTCGTTCCTGCTCGAGTTCCTCCCGACTCGAGCCCAGCTTCAGGAAGTGCGTGATGACCTGAGCCGATGCGGTACCGTCGGTCAACTGTCGTTCGGCGAGGTCTACCGCGGCTGCTACCAATTGCTGCTCCCGGCCTTGCGGAGTCGTTGCTGGTCGACTCTTCGGTGGAGCGGCCGGAAGGTTGTCGGACCTCCGACGTGTAGCCAAAGTTTCACCTCGCTTTCGGTCAGTTCGATGACGGTTGCTGAGAGTTTTGAAGAGTGTAAGGACGGTTTGTACCCACATTGGCCCTACTTTAGAGCGGGCGCAAGGTTGTCGTTTAAGCCTACGGACCCA
>JBJMGJ010000381.1:0-6023 GCA_045807965.1 Bryobacteraceae bacterium
AGCGGAAGAAGCGCGGGGAAGTCGAGACACACTCAAAGAGGCGAACGGCAATAGCCGCGACAATGCGCGCGAGCGGAGACGCGTGACGGTTTATCTCTCCTCTACTCAGAACGTATCGGGAGAGGCGGGAGCATCGAAACCACTGGAATATCTTTCTACAGCTTCGAAGTTTTGGCACATCGGAGTCAACTTGTCAGCAAGCGTCGGCGAAACGGTCGGTGGATCATTTCTTGCGGCTGTACTCACAAACGATGCCACCGGCGAAAGCATGGGCGCTCATGTCCTCGGCATCTCCGAGGGGTTTAGTGGGCCCTTTCCGGCCTCCGTCGCTACTTCTTTTAGCGATGCGACTGGATTCAGCACGGGCAAGCCGATGAACTTCCAGGATTTCCAAAACACACCTGTTATTTACAACAATGTGGGGGTCAGCTTCTTCATCGGCTATTCGCGTTCCTACATCACCTTTCCCTTGAAACGGACTGAGCCGCTCGACATCAATGTCAGCGGTGTCACCGCTGGATCACCAGGCGTCGACGCTTCCAGCACGCAGGGCGTGTTTCGGTTTGACTCGGACTCTTTCCCACCAACCCAGGTGCCGATCAAGGATAGTGATCTCACAACCCAGCCGTATGCAAGAACTGAAAAAGGCGAAGCAGAATGGACGGTCTTCCTCGAAACTGAAGTGGACAATCTCGATGAGAGGCGAGATTTGACCGAGTTGACACTGCTCGATTCATTCCTTGCATCGGTCGTCGCATCGCAACGATAGCCTCACTTGGATCAGCCTCACTCGGATCGGCGCCGCCCGATGTCGAATAGTTTGCCCGGTCCGCAACTCCCCGAATCACTGGGTAAATTCGGGATGGTACATGCACTGCGGGCCTTTGGTGAGACACAGACAATGATCGACAGTTAATGATCGACAGTTACCGTTCGCTGCGTATAGCTCGGCGAGTCCCGATTGTTTTACGAAGACGAACCACGGTGTTCCGAACTGAGCGCCCCCGTCATGCAATAGCAGCGCCGGATTATCGGATGCAGCACTGAAGTGTCCTACAATCCTGTCACCCAACCCGCAGCTTGAGCCCGAACTTAGTAGCCTAGAACTAGCCCCTCTTCATGATCCCAAAGAGTTCACGTGTGTGGCTCGCCGGAGTCGTGCTGCTCTGTCTAGTTGCAGCGCACCTGGTAGCCGCCGACGATGCCGCTTTCGGCCAAATCGACTCTATCGTCAAAGCGATCTCCGAGATCACGGGGCTTCCCGAGAAACATCCCGTTCCGTATGGGCGCATGTCGAAGCGCCAGCTCCGCCAATTTCTGAACAAGAGGATAAAGAAATCCCTCAAACCGGAGGAAATCTACGCGGACGAACTGGCTCTGAAGATGTTTGGGTTCGTACCGCAGGATTTCGATCTTCGGAAATCAACGATAGACCTCCTGACAGAACAGGCGGCGGCGTTCTACGACTACGACGAGAAAAAGCTGTTCTTGATGGAGGACTCGTCCGTGGTGGGCGACACTGTAACGCTTGCGCACGAACTGACTCACGCCCTCGCCGATCAGCATTTCCACCTCAATAATTTCATGGACGATACGCCGGCAAGCGACGACGAGAACCTGGCCCACTCGGCGGTCGTGGAGGGCGAGGCCACCTGGGTGATGATGGCCTACAACCTGAAGCAGTCCGGGCAGCCCGCTATCCCCACCCCCGAGATGCTCCGGTCGATGGCAGACGGCGGTCAGTCGTCGATGACCGATTTTCCCGTCCTGCGCCAGGCGCCTCTTTACATCCAACAGTCCCTGCTTTTTCCCTACTCGTACGGAACCACGTTTTTCGATGCCGTGTACCGGAAACTAGGGCAGCGCGCCTTTACAGAGGTGTTCACACACCCGCCGGTGGATTCGGCCCAGATTATTCATCCCGAACGATATTTTTCCCACGAACAGCCGGTCCGCCCTCCCCTGCCCGAGTTACCTGCGAAAAGAGACCGCGTGATCACAGACGGTTCGGTGGGCGAGTTTGACCACCAGATGCTGATCCGTGAGTACGTCGGAGAAGAGGAAGCGAACTCGCTTGCTCCCCATGTCCGCGGAGGGCAATTCAGGATCGTGACCGCCGAGAAGGGTAGCCAGCCGGTTCTTCAGTATTCGTCCGAATGGGATTCGGCGGTAAACGCGGCGCAGTTCGCTCAGACCTACCAGAAGATCCTTTGCGGGAAATGGAAACACTGTGACGTGTCCACCAACCAGGACGGCCTCCTGGCTGGCTCGGGAGACAACGGCCTGTTCATTTCGCGTCAAAAGGGTACAGTTTTCTGGAGCGTGGAGGGCTTGAGCAGTGAAGCGGAGTGGCGACAACTCAGGGGGATGTGGACCGCGGAAGGGCAAGCGACAGTGGTGTCGCCCCGTACTAAAACGCCGATGCCGCCGGTTGTGGATAGCCCGCACGGCATGGGCCTTACGCTACACTGAAGTTGGAGAAAATCGTGAAGACTGCTGTTGCCTTCCTGTCGAGCGCCATTCTTGTGGCCTCTTCATTGATAGCTGCGGAGCCGCAGAAAGCCCCCGAACTGGCATTTACCGTGCCGGGGCAAGGGCAGAAGCTGCTGAGCCAGTATCGCGGAAAGGTGGTGGCTCTTGAATTCATCTTCACGACCTGCCCTCATTGCCAGGCGGCTTCTAAGGTAATGACAAAATTCCAGCAGGAATACGGCCCGCGCGGTCTCCAGGTGCTGGATATTGCGGTAAACGACAATGCTGACCTGCTGGTGGGCAACTTCGTGAAAGATTACCAGGTCGGCTTCCCTGTGGGCTGGACTCCGCGAACCCAAATGACGGAATTCATGGGCTTCAACGATGGCCGGTTTGTTGTTCCACAACTTGTCATGATCGATCGCAAAGGCATGATCCGGTATAAGACCCCCGCTCTGGAAAGTCCCGATTGGGATAAGCTGATGAAGGAAGATGCCATTCGGCAGCACATTGAAGAGTTGCTGGGCTCGGATAATCCTTCTGCAAAGCGCACGACAGCATCGGGCACTCGCGCCGCCCTCGCCCGGAAAAACTAGTTCACGCGCGCCCGTAGCTCAGCTGGATAGAGCGCTTGCCTCCGGAGCAAGAGGTCAGAAGTTCGAATCTTCTCGGGCGTACCAATCCTATCTAACTATCCTCCCGTTATCGACATAAAGGCGTGGCAAAATAGCCGAAACGTCCTGTGGTTATCAGCCGAGCAAAAGAGAAAAGTGCTTGGCCTCCCACTTCTGTATTGATGACCAGACGCGGGGCTTTACGTCTTGTGCTTGCCAGCTATGTTGCTGTTGTTTGCTGTAGAGCACAGGACTGGATGTCGTTGGGCGTGAAGGGTGGGATTCCACTGACGGATCCGTTGACAAGCCGATCCGTCGAACAGATCATCGGGACCATTCCCAGGCCCTTCGGACCTCCTGCAACACTGTCACAAACGACACTCTTTTCGAGCGGTTCACGAAGTTTCGTGCTCGGGCCAAGTCTGGAGTTGAGGCTGCCTTTCGGTTTTACGGTTGAAGCGGATGCGCTGTATCGCCCGATCGAGTTCACGGCGCAGCAAACTGCTTTCCTCCCCCTTCCCGCCTTGCGAGTCACCTTACCGGGTCGAGTGGATATCTGGGAGTTTCCAGTTCTCGCAAAGTACCGCGTCCCGATTCACGCTTTGAGACCTTACGTCGCGGGCGGACCGAGTTTTCGTGCGACCTCCGGCTCAGCGGCAAGCCCGTTGTCCCGCTCCGGTCTTGCGGCGGCACTTGGGATCGAGGCCCGTGTCGGTCCGCTCCGACTTGCGCCAGAGGCGCGCTACACGCACTGGGGACCCGATGGCACTTATGCCTCTCCGTATCATGTGGCGTCGGATCGGAATCAAGTCGAGTTCCTGATGGGTCTGGCCCAAAGCTTCCGAGGTTCCCGCCTGACCTCGCCGACCGGGTTGAGAAAGCATCTGGCTACCGGTGTGAAGGGCGGATGGCCGTTCATGACCCCGTTTCAATCTGACAATTATTCTCGAATCACCTATTCTTCGACCTCTTGTGGATTTGGTCTTGCCGCAACCGCCTGCGTGCCCTCGGAAGGTACGGTGGAAACTCACCGCGCCTCCCGCGGTTACCTGGTTGGACCCACGCTGGAGGGTCGCTTTTCTCCGCATTGGTCCATAGAAGGTGATGCCCTGTACAACCCTGTCAGCCTGGCAACGCCTCCTACGCAGTGGTTCTTGCCGACAATCCAAACTTACTCGTCCTGGAGCTTTCCGGTGATGGGCAAGTATCGCTTCCCGCTTGCTCCAGGCAAGCCCTACGTAGTGGCAGGACCCACATTTCGCATGCTTTCCTCACCCATCGATCACTATCTGTCGAAAGCGGGCGCGACGGCGGGTTTAGGTGTGGAGACAACAGCCTGGAAGCTTCATGTGTCGCCAGAGATCCGACTAGTGCATTGGGCCGCCGATTCTCCGGATGCGGGAAGCCTCTACGCTTCGAGGAGGAATCAAGCCCAATTCCTGGTAGGTTTAACCTACTGACGAACATTTTGGATGAAGGCCGCTCGAGCTTGCTACTCAGGGCGAACGAATCTTGCAGACCGGCGAGGAGATCCGAACTCCGCCCGAACACGCCGATCACGATATCAGTTATGCTTGTGGCAGTTCGAGTGAGCGGTTTTAGACGTGAATAAAAATTCGCCTGGGTTGAGAGCCGATCCGCTGACCGTAGATAAGGCGTTCAGCCTCTCAGCGAAGCAAACTGAAACTGAGCTCGCCCGGCTGTATCAGCTTCAGGTTCGCGATCAAGAGGATTTCGCGCTGTTCGCGATTTCTCTCGACGGACGAATGGCGACCTGGACGCGCGGCGTAGAGCGCATCTTCGGGTATACCGAAGAAGAGTGGGTCGGCCTGGGCGCCGGGATTATCTTCACCGAAGAGGATAATTCCGATGAAGTCTCAATACACGAAATCGAAGCCGCACGGGACCAGGGCCGCGCCGCGAACATCCGCTGGCACAGGCGAAAGGATGGCACCCGCATATATCTGAGAGGCACACTGAATGCCCTCCGGGACAGCAACGGAACTTTGCTTGGTTTTTCGAAGATCGTCGTCGACGATACGGCTCGCAAGAATCTGGAAGATGCCCTGACGCAGTCCAATGCCGATCTGCAGCAGTTTGCGTTTTCAGCCAGTCACGACTTGCAGGAGCCTCTGCGTACAATTTCGATCTACGCTCAAGTTCTACAACAGCGGTTCGAAGGCAAGTTTGACGCTCAGACCGAGAAGATTCTTGTCTCCATGGTGGAATCAACCGAACGCATGGCTACGTTGATAGCCGACATCTTGGCGTACTCGCAAGTTGCTATGCAAGGGAGCGAGTCGGTTTCGGTCGACTTGAACGAAGACTGGGAAAGCGCGGTGAGTCTCCTGCGCTCGAGTATCGAGCGTGAAAATGCCATCGTGACGCACGATCCTTTGCCGCAGGTCACATTGGATCGTGGTCAACTCGTGCGTCTGTTTCAAAATCTGCTCACCAATTCGATCAAGTTCAGGAGACGGGACGAATCTCCGCGCATACATGCCTGGGCCGAGCGCCGGGATGGCGAATGGCTGATACGAATTCGCGACAACGGTATCGGTTTTCCGCCTGAACAGGCCAGTGTCCTATTCACGCCTTTCAAGCGATTGCATAGCACCAGGTTGTACCCCGGTTCGGGCATTGGCCTGGCTGCTTGCAAGCGAATCGTGGAAGGCTGGGGCGGTCGTATCGGAGCTGAATCGACACCCGGCGAGGGCTCGACATTCTGGTTTACTCTGCCGTTGCGCTAAACGGACGGCAGTTTCTCTGAAGCCTAAGGGCATCGAGCAAACATCTACAAGCTTTGGACATCGTCGGAGCGGGACATGGAGCGACTCGTGTGCCTTGCCTCGCTGTCCTAAGTGGCTCCACGACTCATGCCCGAGGAAACGAAAGACCAGCAAACCTGGAAACCCAGTGTTAATCCCTGGATCATTG
>JBJMGJ010000382.1:0-3942 GCA_045807965.1 Bryobacteraceae bacterium
CTTGCTCGACCTGCCGCATCAGCCTTAGCGTATTTCCTCCGTAGATCTTCCGGATGTCGGCCGGCGAATATCCCTTGAGCAACAAGGCTCTCGTGAGATTCGGGAATTTCGATACGTCGTCCAAGCCTTCGGGCGTGCAGGTGATCCCATCGAAGTCTGTTCCAATTCCAACTGCATCGATTCCGGCAATCTGGCGAACGTGATCGATATGAGCCACGAGATCGTCAAGCGTGGCTCGAACGGGCGCGTCCTTGGGAGCATCGGCGGATTTCTGCGAGATGAAGTTGCAGTAGATGTTCATCTGAATGACGCCGCCTTTTTGGGCCAGGGCTCGAATCATATCGTCAGTCATATTTCGTGGCGCATTTGTCAGGGCACGGCACGCCGAATGTGAGGCAATGATCGGGGCCTCGCTCGTTTGGAGCGCGTCGTAAAACGTCTTATCAGCCACATGGGAGATATCGACCATCATGCCTAAGCGGTTCATCTCGTGCACGATATCTTTACCAATCGGCGTAAGGCCGTTGTGATGTTGAATCTTCTCATCGTTGATGTCGCCGGAAGAATCGGCCCAGCCATTTGTGTTCCAGTGGGTCAGGGTCATGTAGCGCACACCGAGCCGGTAGTAGTCGCGCAGGAGACGGGGACTGTCTTCGATGGCGTGCCCTCCTTCGAGTCCCATGAGGGCCGCTATTTTGCCTTGTCTGTGAGCTCGCTCGATATCTGCCGCGGTAAACGCCTGCATGAACTGCTTCGGATAACGATCGATAATGTCGTGTTGCACCGTGTCGATCATTTGCAGTGCGCGATTAGCCGAGTGGTTACCCTCTACATACGTTGCGGCAACGTAAACCGAGAAGAAAACCGCGCCCACGCCCCCAGCCCGCAGGCGAGGAATGTCGGTATGGTCTTTCGGAGCGTTCGCGATATCCGTTCCGTCGACAGTGAAGGAAGGTGTGTCGTTGTGGGTATCGATCAGGATGGCTGATTTTCTGATTTTTTCCACTTCGGCGTCCAGCTTTTTGCCTTCCGGTACCTTCGGGTGAGCAACGGGAGCAATCAGAATCGCAAGCGGAACGAGGAGAAAGGCGCGAGTCAAGCTTTCAGAATACAATCGAGATAGCGCATGAAAGAAGCCGTATTTGAGTCCTCTGCGCCGGTGGCGACCTCCGGTGAGACAAGTTGGCGACGGGTTGCCGTCACCGTATCGGCGATCCTGCTGGGCATCATCTTCCTGGTTTCGGGAGGGTGGAAGGTTTTGCAGCCGTTCAAAACAGGGGAGCTTTTAGAGCAGGCGCGTGTTCCCGCAGGGCTAGGGACCGCGGGAGCATCCGTCTTGGGAACCCTGGAGCTGTTCACGGCTTTCCTGCTCTTTACGCCACGCTATCGGAAGCTTGGGGGCGTTCTCGGTTCGGCGCTCATGCTCTTCTTTATCGGCTGGGTTGGGTTTTACTACAACCAGCTAGTGGGACACGAGTGCAGCTGCTTTCCGATCATCAAGCGCGCGGTCGGGCCCGGTTTCTTCGTTAGTGATGCAGTGATGCTCCTCTTTGGGTTAATCACTGCGGCGTGGGCGCCGGTCGCGAAGACATTCCGGGTTCCCGCCTTCATGCTGGCCACCATCGCTGCCTTGGCAGGCGCAAGCCTCGGCGTCGGTGCGATGCAACGGAAGAACGTGGAAATGCCATACCCGGTGATGGTGGACGGAAAGCCGACCGATCTCCGTAACGGCAAAGTGTTCCTCTTCTTCTACGACCCGATGTGCTCACACTGTGATGCCGCTTCGAAGTTCATGTCCACGCTCAGTTGGCAAAACACACGCATTGTTGCCATCCCCACGAATGACCCACAATTCGCCAAGGATTTCCTCCGGGACACAAAATTAAAGGCAGACACGAGCTTGGACGTAGCAAAGCTCCGGGCGAAGTTCCCGTTTGTCAATCCGCCGTACGGCGTGGCTTTGGTGGATGGCCAGGTAAAAGAAAACTTCGGCCAGGCTCAGTTCGATGCGCCATCACCGAAACCGGACCTGGTGAAACTGGGTTTCGTACAGTAAGCCGGCGGGCCCGGGCGAGTCTGGCGTCTTTAGGAGGGTGAATGAAGTTTCTGTTGATTTTCCTGTGCGTCGGTGCGCTATGCACAGCCAAGCCCCCAGAAGACCCGACGGCAGGCCTTTGGCAAGGTTATGCGGGCGAGTGGGACCATGTGTCCCGGCAGTTGATTGATCTGGCCAACGCATTTCCCGAAAGTAAGTTGAGTTGGCGTCCCTCCGCTGGCGTGCGGTCGACGAGCGAGGTACTGATGCACGTCGCGATCGCGAATTATATGCTGCTAAGCGTGACCGGGCAGCCGATGCCTGTCGAACTGAAATCAGCGACCGCCGAAAAATCTATCGCGACGAAATCGGATGTGATCTCCTGGCTGTCTCGTTCCCTCGATGCTGTCAAGAAGGCGCATGCGGGCCTGACTTCATCCGACATGCAGCGCAAGGTGAGCATTGCGGGAAAAACGGTTACTGCAGACGGAATCTATCTGCGCCTGATCGTCCACGCGAACGAGCATATGGGCCAATTGATTGCGTACGCGCGCGTTAACGGCGTCGCCCCGCCGTGGTCGCAGGCCGCCGGTAGGTAAGTAAGTGGTATTTATTGCCCGGAACGCGTTGACAAAATCAAGGTGATACCCGTTTGACAACTGGCAGATTCTCAGCGAAGATCCAGTCCACTATGTCAACATGCATCATGCAAAGATCCGCGTTCCTTTTACTTCTGGCAATTGCCGCATCAGCTTACCTGGCGGGTCGCTTGAGCGGCGGTCTTGCTCCCGTGAAGGCAGCGTCAGCCGACGTCCCTACGATTTCAGTGCAACCGGTCAGGGGCGATACGTCGTTGACCGTGTACTATCCCGGCCTCAACAAGTTGTTTGTATACCAGACGCCGTTCGTCGGTTTGCCTACCTGGAATTGTGCTTACTCGATTCAGCTGAGTACGCCAGGCGGGAAGGTGGAACGGCAGCCATGCCCGTCAGCGGGGCAAGCCTTTCAGTAGCGCAGATTGCAAGAATCAAGGCAGACGTCGTTGACTCGCGCCTGGCTATTACAGCTTCCGACGCCTGATGCCTTGACCGGGGGCAACATTCTCGACGAGAGTTCCTCTGTTTACGACCAGAACTCCGTTGACGAGCACATAGGGAATACCTTCTGAGTACTGGGCCGGATTTTCGAACGTTGCCCGATCGATCACTCGGTTCGGATCGAAGATCGTGATGTCGGCATCCGCACCGATTCGTATGCGGCCTTTCGTTTGGATAGCAAGGCGCTGCGCCGGCAGCAGACTCATCTTGCGTATCGCTTCCATCAACGAGAGGGCGTGCTCCTCTCTCACGTATCTGCCCAACACTCGGGCATAACATCCTGCGGCTCGCGGATGACCCTTGCCTTCCTCCAGAATGCCGTCGCTTGCAATGAGGACGGTTGGATCCGCCATCGCCAGCTTCACTGCCATCTCAGGGATGCTGTGGATGGCAACCATCCCACCCTGGCGGCGGTATTGCTCGAACGTTTCTTTTGTTAGCCGTTCGCCGGTGGCCGTCCATTGCAGGTCGCCATACGAAATACCGCCCTGGTGTTCCTGCCATCCCGGGTTAAAAACAGCAGAAGACAGATCCGTCATGCCCGCCGTGTAGGAATACGCTTCTGCCGTCACATCGAGACCATGTTGTTTGGCACCAGCGATCATGCCGAGGGCGAGTGAAGTCTGCCCCAGAGCCATGCTGGTGATGTGGACGATATGAACAGACGCCCCGGTTATCGCAGCGTCCGCCAGAACTTCCTGCAAAGCATCAATGACGCCGGGCTCCACCGGTCCACCGTTTCGTATGTGCACGAAAGAGACTGCTTTGTTTGCGGAGGCCGTCTGAAAGACTTGCAGGATCTGTTCGCGC
>JBJMGJ010000383.1:0-2869 GCA_045807965.1 Bryobacteraceae bacterium
GATCCGAAAATCATTAGTCGGCAATTGGCGCGCTGAGCATATGTTCACGCTTCGACAATCTCGCGAATTCTATCGGACGTATCAGCAGCGGATCGTCGAGTGTGATCTGGAAATTGAAAGCCGACTACCTAAATTCGAACCACGCGTTGATCCAGAGAAAAAACCGCTACCGCCCGATCAGAAACGAAATCGAGCCGGAAGGAAGAGGAGAGCCAAGAATGGCCATCCGAATCCCGGCTTCGATCTGCGCACTGAGGCCTACAAGTTGTTCGGGGTGGACGTGACCCAAGTACCGGGCCTAGAAGAAAACGCTCTACCGCTGTTCAGTGAAGTGGGCCGCGACTTGTCAAAGTGGCCCAGCGCGGGGCACTTTGCCTCGTGGCTGAACCTTTGTCCCGATAACGACATCAGCGGAGGCAAAACGCTTTGGCGAGGAGTCCGGACCGTTAAGAACCGCGCTGGCCACCTGTTCCGTTTGGCCGCCTCCTCGCTCCATCACAGCCCCACACCGGTCGGGAACTACCTGCGCCGGATGAAAGCCAAACTCGGGCCCAGGGCGGCGATCACGGCGACCGCACATAAAATCGCAGTCATCTTCTACACTATGGTTCGGAACCAAGTCGAGTACGACGAAACAATCTGGGCCGCCAGGGATGCCGAAAGGGAGCGAAGGATGGAAGCAAGGCTCAAGAGGCAGGCCAGACAATTCGGGTATGAACTGATCCCGATACAGCACTCGCCGGCCGTTTGATCAAGGGATGTTCCTTGGAAGCCACACCGTGAGCCGGTTTCCAGCCCCCGCCACATCGCACGTAGCGGGCGGATTTCCCGCACTACGCGCTCCTGCACACTTCGTGTCAAGGGTTATGGGACCTATCAGGCCGGGGCGACTGCAGGCACCGGCCGATACGATACGCGGTACTCCGAAAAGAGGCCCAACGTCCCGTACAACCATTCCCTGCTCCATCGTTTCCAGCCGAAGCCTCGGCGTTGGCACGCCCGAGCCAGGTGTCGCCGGATCTTCTTGTCTACCCAGTATCGAAGGAACGAGAAACACCGACTAGAGTGTCCGATCGCGAAGTACTGCACCCAACCGCGCAGGATCGGATTGATCTGTTTGATCACCTCCCCCACGGGCCGGGACCGGGAGACCCGGAATATCTCTTTGAGCTTGCCAAGCAAGGCCGTCCGCTTCTTGCCCTTCGGCAATAACAGCGGCATCCATCGGCCCCGACGACTCAGGATTCGACGGAACTCAAAACCGAGAAACCCGAAGCACTCCCCTCGCTGTAGATCCACTTTACGGCTCTTGTCCTCATTCACCTCTACCTGCAGTTTGGCCAGTTCCTCCCGCAGCCGTTGTTCTACCGCCTGCCGAAGCCATTGTTGGCGCGGATGTCCGTCTACCAGGATCACCAGATCATCGGCGAACCGGGCATATTCGACAGCCGTCCACCGCTCTTGCCGAGTGACTGCTTTCGCCCGCTCCAGCATCCGATCGACCTCCGTGAGGTACAGATTACTGAGCAGCGGCGAAATCACCCCGCCTTGCGGAACCCCCTGCTTACCCGACGCGTTCAGCAACAACCGGAGGAGCCACAGAACCGCTTCATCGTTCACTCGTCGCGCCACTTTCTCCAACAGGATGTGATGTCTCACGGTGTCGAAGTAAGATCGCAGATCGAGATCGATGACGTAGGTCTTGCCCTCCACGATTGCCTCCGCTACGCGCCGGATGGCAGTGTGTGCTGACTTCTTCGGCCGGTAGCCATACGACCCCGGTTGAAAGTCTGCCTCAAAGATCGGTTCCAGGATCAGCTTCAGTGCTCCCTGGACCACCCGGTCCCGGATGGATGGAATCGAAAGCTGACGCATCTTGCCGCCTTCCTTCGGAATCTCCACCTTCCGTAGCCGTTGGGGCCGATATCTGCGCTCCACCAGCTCCTCACGAAGCTGTTCGAGAAATCCCTCCACACCTTCGGCTTCGATTGCTTCGAACGTCACTCCGTCCATACCCGGAGCTCCGTCGTTGCTTTTCGCCAGCCGATAGGCTTCCTGGAGTGTCTCCCGTTTCGAAACGTGGACATACAACCCCCAAAAGCGCCAAGTCGGTTCAGCCTTCGCCTTGACGTATAGTCTTCGTCTCAGGTCTTGCAGATTGATGCGTGCCTTTGTCATCTCACGCCTGCCTCCCGTTTTGACTAAAACGCTCTGTGCAGCAAGGTCCCTTCGCTCCGCGGGCGTTGCCCCGCTTCACAGCTACTACGAACCTAGCCGCCGCCGTCTCGCCTTCGATCCGCTTTCCCGGATATCTTCCGGTTATACGACCTACCTTTCTCCACCGGTTTCCCGATGGGGCGAGGACGGTTTCTCCAGTTGCTCAGCATGCCCTTGTCACCGTGCTGTCCCTACCACCCCGCCGGAGTAAACATCACGCTTCGGTCAGACTGCGCCATGCCATGCTGCCTTCGCCCCGGGTCCAGGGGCTCGGCCTCCGGATTCATTTTTGTCGAGGCTACCCGTGGGTTCACTCCCGTTACGGCCCGGTGACTCGCTTACCATCCCAAGGATGGCTTTGTCGATCGGCTTCATCCATTTCGTTTCCTCCACGAATGCGATCCAAGCTACGGGGCTCCTGACTCTTACCCCGGTGGGACTGATGTCTCCCACTGAACACGCCAGCCTTCGCTGGACGACACGGACCCGAAAAAATCTAACGGTGCGATTGCGGCGGGTGCGCCGGTCCGCTCCTAGGTGGCAGAAAAAAGGCAGGTGAGACGCCCGGCGTTGCAGGAATCAATGGAAAATCAATGCTTAATCAACACGTTGGCGCTGGTTTCTGCCCATTTTTGCGGCCTGTAGACAATCC
>JBJMGJ010000384.1:0-14938 GCA_045807965.1 Bryobacteraceae bacterium
CACGCTACGCGCCAGAGCCGCGATTAACCTTCGCCCAATTAACCGACGCTCATCTCTTTGATGATGATGGTGGGAATCAGCCGTGGGCGGGGGCGTATCATCTGGCTGCTGATAATTGGAAAGCGCTTCACTGGTCCATTGATCGAATCAATGCGCGCGCGTCCGGCGGGACGGGGATCGACTTCATCGTGTACACCGGTGACCTCGGGCTGCAAAACATTGCGTTCAGCGATCCCAAGGGCTGTTTGGTAAAAGCAGTTCGCATTCAGCCGGGCTCACCGCCGACCCCCGAAGACTCGGCAAGTGCCGAACTGATTACAGAACTTGATCGATTGACGGTCCGGACCATCTTCTTTGTCTCTGGAAGTAACGATCCCGGGAACGAGGACCCGACCGGCGGGCGCTTCGATTGCTTTCTGCTTTCACTCCAGGAAAGAGCGCAAACGCTAAATCGACCTCTCCGGATTCAGAAGCTCGGGCCCGACCACTGTTTCGCTCTCAAGGGGTTCCATCTTCTCGGGCTGAATAGCGCGAGCCTCCAGCAGGGCGCCGATGATGGGGCACTCTGCCCTCCTCGATTGCGGACCGGGATGTTTCAGGAGGCGCTGAGTGGCTCGTCTCTTCCGAGTGATCTGGGTGTCCTTCGGGAATTGGTGAATTCGGGGCTTCCGACTCTCTTGTTTGCGTCTGCTCCCGAACTCAACCGCCCGCTGCGGCGAGAACCCGCGTGGCATCTGGAAGCAAACATTCGTCGGGAGTGGGAAAGCGAAGCGCGCAGATCTAACGTGCTCGGGATCTTTGCCGGGCAGTTCCCTGGTTCGACACGAACGCCATGCGGGGCGAGTGCAGGTGTAAGGGAACTGGCTGTTAACTCCGCAGTTGTGGCTAAGACATATCTCGCGCCGCCGCTCGCTATTGAGGATCAAAGCGGAAACCCCACCACGCGTCGAGGATTTTTGCTCGTCACGGCCACTCGAACTGGTATTTCGTCCAGCGAGGTTCAATGGCTCGGACGCTTGCGCTAGGCAGCTACGAACCGGAACCTGGTCGCATCTAACGAAGTGATGAGCCAATCCATCGTTCGTACTTGCCCGGCTTGCAACACCCAGAACCGGGTGGCCGTGAATCACTTGGCGGACACGGGCCGCTGCGGTGCCTGTAAGGCTGCTTTGCCGCCCATAGCCGCCCCGCTTAATGCCGATCTCTCTACTTTCGACGGCATCATAAGGGAATCAAAGGTTCCGGTGCTCGTCGATTTCTGGGCTTCGTGGTGTGGACCCTGTCGGGCCGCGGCTCCGGAGGTGGAGGCGCTGGCACGGGAAATGGCCGGCAGAGCTCTCGTGCTAAAAGTCGACACCGAGGCTGTTCCGGAGTTGGCCGCACGTTACCGCATCCAGAGCATTCCAAATTTTGTCGTTTTCCGTGACGGCCAACCTGCCTTCCAGCAGGCAGGACTGGTGCCCCGGGCACAAATGCGGCAGTGGCTCGAATCCGTGCAACGATCCTCGGCGGCTCGTTAAGCCTGACCCGGCAGGGCCGTGTAGACAGTGGATTCGGGAAGCCTTCGGATGCGGAATCCAAGCGCGACGAGAACTATCCCAAAAATCAGGCCGTAGCTCGCCAGAAGCCAGACCAGGAACACAGCCCCTCTGACCGGCGCGGCCAGCAGTATGATGCCAAGCAGGATAGAGAGCACCCCGAGAAGCGCGAGAAGCCATTCTCCCTGAATGTGACGGCGGAGGCGGATGGCAGCGGAGATCTCAAGGATACCCGTGAACATCGCCCAGAACGCAACGAATGTGACAAAGGCGGCGGCTGCCGCGACCGGAAATACAATCGCATACAGTCCGAATAGGATCCCGATGATTCCTTCAAACAGGAAAGCTCCCCATCGCCGATGTCCCTGTACTGCTCTGACCGTGGAAACCAGGGCGAAGATGCCGTCGAACAGCGCATAAACGCCGAAGATTGTCACCAGGATGGCTATCGTAATGCCCGGCACAGCAAAGGTGATCACCGCGAAGAGAATCGCGACCGCACCTCTGAGCACGAGAGCCCACCAGTTATTCCGAAGTACGACAGGCACGCTAGAAACCTCCTCCGACGGTGATTAGACTACGCTACTCGCCCGCCGATGCAGGCGGAAGCACCCGAGATTAATCCAGGGCGGCACTTCGGGCACAAAGCTCAATGAAGGCGACTAGGAGCCGGGCGGAGGAGCAGAGGCGCCAGCAGGTTGCTGCTGGTCCTTGGGCTTCTCTTTCTTCTCTTTGGGCGGAACGGTTGCTTTTACCGGGCTGATAATGACGTGGGCATTACGACCTTCCAAGCGCGGCTGACCTTCGATCGTGCCAATGCCTGTGAGATCCTCGGCGAATCGGAGCAGCAGTTTCCGGCCCAAGTCAGTATGTGCAATCTCACGACCGCGGAACTGAACCACGGCTTTTACCCGGTTCCCTTCCTTCAGAAAGCGAATCGCGTGTTCCTTCTTGAAGTCGTAATCGTGGTCATCGGTATTCGGCCGGAACTTGAGTTCCTTTACCTGGATGACGTGCTGCTTCTTTTTCGCCTCGTGTTGCTTTTTTTTCTGTTCGTATTGCCATTGGCCGTAATCCATCGCCTTGGCAACCGGCGGTTCGGCCGTTGGTGCGATCAGAATCAGATCAAGACCCATTTCCTGGGCTTTTCGCACGGCGGCAGGCGTCGGCATGATCTCGGCAGATCCGTCCGGAAACACAGCCCGAACTTCTCTAACGCGAATCGCCTCGTTTACGTTTTCTCGGATTCTCGGCCGGCGGGGTTGAAAACTTCTCGGTGGGTACATTTATGCCGGGCGAACGTTGGCGCTGGGCAGCGCGGAAGGAGTTAAGACAGATTTCAAATTCTAATTTCCTTCTTATAGTTTACACGGAAATCAAATTTTCGAGTCTATACTTTATCCGCATGGCTTTCCCGGGCGATTTGCGGCCCTCCAAATAGGTTTGAACTCTGGATTTTGCATATGTTAGCGTAAACTGAGTAGCAAGTCCGCGCCAGTCGAGGTGCGCCCGCACTCGCGGTGCTCAGAATACCCGCCCGTTCTTGCAATCATTTTTGAAGCTTACATAGATGGACGCCACGTTAAACGCCCTCGCCAATCTACTGCTGGAAGCAATCCCGACCGCTGTACTGTTTCTTTTTCTTGCGTACTACCTGAAGAAGGTTTACTTCGTTCCGGTCGCGAATATCTTGGAAGAACGTCGGAAAGCGACCGAAGGCGTTCGCGAATTGTCCCGGCGGGCGTTCGAGGCAGCCGAGAAGCGGAGCTCTGAGTTCGAAACCGCGCTGCAGCTGGCACGCTCCGACATCAGCCAC
Organism: Bryobacteraceae bacterium; assembly: GCA_045807965.1. Classification (GTDB taxonomy): domain Bacteria; phylum Acidobacteriota; class Terriglobia; order Bryobacterales; family Bryobacteraceae; genus Bog-105. Next base: position 3,355 of record JBJMGJ010000384.1, read on the forward strand.
GTAAACGAAGCATTGCGTCACGACTGGGAAAAAGAAGAATCGGAAGCAATCGCCAGGGCGCATTCCGAGGCGACAGCCCGTATCGAAGCCGCCAAGCGTGAATTGCAAGAAGATGTCCAGCGAGCCGAAGCGGAATTGCAGGCCCAGATCGAGCCGCTAAGCGAGCAGATTATTTCATCTTTGTTGCGCCGGAGAGCTGCTTAGTGTCGCGTCACATCATTCGTGCCATTCTGTTCGCCGGACTTTTTTTCGCGGTAACTGACCGGCCCATGCATGCGCAGGCCGAAAGCGAAAAGGCAGGAGCCCCCGAAGGCGGGGAGAACGTAAATCCCGATTTCAAGTGGCATCTCATCAACACAGCGCTATTCGCCATTGGCCTGGGCTGGGCCATCTGGAAGATGGCTCCTGGATTATTCAATGCGCGCTCGGCAGATATTCAACGCGCCATTAGGGAAGCGACCGGGCTCAAGATGCAGGCCGACCTTCGCTATTCAGAAATCGACCGGAAAATGGCCACTCTTCCGGACGAAGTGAAGCGAATGAAAGAGCAGTCTGCCTCTGAGATGGAGCGCGAGCATCGGCGACGGCAGGAAGAAACGGCACGCGAACTCAAGCGCATTGAAGAAATGAGCGCTGCGGAAATTGAGGGTCTGCGGCAGGAAGCATTACGGACGGCCCGGCAGCGAACTGCCCAAAGCGCGCTCCAAATTGCGGAAGAGCGGCTGGCTGCGCGAATATCGGGCTCGTCTAACGAGGATTTGCTTCGCGATTTCATTCACCTCGTAGAGCGTGGAAAGAATTAAATGACGGGAGCTTTAGCAAAACACTACGCAAAAGCGCTCGCCGACGCTGTTTTTGCTGCGAACTCTGGACTCTCCCCGGAGGACGCGGTTAGCCAGATGCGTTCGGTTGCCTCTCTGATCTCCGAATCAGCACAGCTGAAGCGGGCCCTGCTCTCGCCGGCGGTGAACAAGAGGCAGAAATCTGCGGTTGTGTCGAGACTCGCCGACGAGCTTGGGCTCAATCGCCTCCTGCGAAATTTCCTGCTGGTGATTGTGTCTCATCGCCGTGTTCATGAGATTTCCGGGATTCGGCAGCAGTTTGAAGCGGCAGTTGACGAACGTCTTGGCTGGATACCTGCCGACATTACCTCTGCTCAAGAACTCACGCCGGACCAAAAGGATGAGATCGAACGAGCCCTCGGTACGAAGTTGGGCAAGCTCATCCGTGCAAATTATCAGGTCGACTCAGGACTCCTTGCGGGATTGCGGGCGCGGGTCGCCTCCAAAGAATATGATGCGTCCCTGCGCGGCAAACTTGAAAGCATGCGCCAGCGCCTAGCTGCCGGACTGTAAAGAAGGAATCTACGTATGGCTCAAATCAGAGCAGATGAAATCTCTCGCGTACTGCTCGCGGAAATAGAAAATTTCGACAAAGTCGCCAACGTTTCGGAGACGGGAACTGTCATCAGCGTCGGGGACGGTATCGCTCGACTGTACGGACTTGAAAACGTTATGGCCGGCGAACTGGTTGAGTTCGGACCAGAGACGGTCGGTATCGCGTTGAACCTGGAAGAAGATCAGGTGGGCGCTGTGTTGCTCGGCAATTACTCCGGTATCAAGGAAGGCGACCAGGTTAAGCGAACCGGCCGGATTATGTCCATTCCCGTCGGGGACGCCATGGTCGGACGCGTGGTAAACGCCCTGGGTTTGCCCATCGACGGCAAAGGACCGATCGCCACGACGACCTCGATCCCGCTCGAAAGATTGGCGCCCGGCGTTGTGGACCGCCAGCCCGTGAAGCAGCCGCTACAAACCGGTATCAAGGCGATTGACGCGATGGTGCCGATCGGCCGCGGCCAGCGAGAGTTGATCATCGGCGATCGCCAGACCGGCAAAACCACGGTGGCGCTCGACACCATCATCAACCAGAAGGGCCAGGACGTCATCTGTATCTACGTCGCGATCGGGCAGAAGCGCTCGACGGTGGCGCAGGTGGTCAGGGCGCTCGAAGAGCACGGCGCCATGTCTTACTCGATCGTTGTAGCGGCCACAGCTTCGGATCCCGCCCCGATGCAGTACATCGCGCCATATGCCGGTTGCTCGATTGGTGAGTATTTCCGCGACAGCAGCCGCCATGCACTATGTATCTACGACGACCTGTCCAAGCACGCTGCTGCGTATCGCGAAATTTCTCTTCTGTTACGCCGGCCGCCCGGACGCGAAGCGTTCCCCGGCGACGTGTTCTATCTTCACAGCCGACTGCTGGAGCGCGCAGCGAAGCTTTCGGATGAAAAAGGCGGCGGCTCGCTAACCGCTCTGCCATTCATCGAAACTCAGGCCGGCGACGTTTCGGCGTACATTCCGACGAACGTTATCTCTATCACCGACGGTCAGATCTACCTGGAAGGTGACTTGTTCAACGCGAACATTCGCCCTGCCATCAACGTGGGCCTCTCCGTAAGCCGCGTGGGCGGAAGCGCGCAGATTAAGGCGATGAAGTCCGTCGCGGGCTCATTACGGCTTGACCTGGCGCAGTATCGAGAACTCGCCGCATTTGCGCAATTCGGATCCGATCTGGATAAGGCGTCGCAACAACAGCTTAGTCGCGGTAAGCGCTGGGTCGAAATACTGAAGCAGGGCGCATTCTCGCCGATACCGGTTGAGAAGCAGGTGGCGATCATTTACGCGGGCGGAAACGGGTACCTCGACGATGTCCCGGTGGAAGACGTTCGCCGATTCGAAGCCGAGCTTTACAAGTACCTCGATAACAGCCGGCCGGAGATTCTGCCTGCGATCCGTGACAAAAAGCAGATCGACGATGACCTGAAAGGCAAGCTGAATGATGCCTTAAAGGGATTCAAGGGTCAGTTCTCGAGCAGCCTCAAACAATCGAAGCCGGCCAGTTCAGACACCAACCGGAACGGCCAACCCGCTGGCCAGAGGCCGCAAGGGACTTCGCAGGCGGCTGGACAGGTCGACGAGGAAGCACGGAAGGTCCAAAACAAGGCGTAAGGAATGCCGAGTTTAATCGACATTCGGCGCCGTATTCGTAGCGTCAAGAACACGCAGCAAATTACCAAGGCCATGAAAATGGTCTCGGCGGCCAAACTGCGCCGGGCGCAAGAACGCGCGCTGGCATCTAGGCCTTATGCCGACATGATGAACCGCATACTCTCGAATGTCGCTGCTGCCGCAGCCGGCAACGAGGAGGCAAGCCGTCTTCCACTTCTGCAAGTGAGGGATGAAAAGCGCGTTCAGGTGATTGTCGTCAGCAGTGATCGCGGATTAGCCGGGGCATTTAATGCCAATCTGCTCCGCCGAACGCAACGCTTTATCGATGAGCGCGGATCCGGTTCCATGCAGTTCGAAGTTGTCGGGCGCAAGGGGCGCGATTACTTTCGGCGAAGAGGCTATACGATTTCGGGGGAACACCTCGGCATCATCGACCGCCCGAACATCGATCATGCGCGCGAGATCGCAAACAAGATGATCGATCTCTACAGCAATGCCGAGACGGACGCGGTCTATATTGCCGTCAACGAGTTTAAGAGCGTCATGGCGCCCAACATCGTCTTGCGCAAAATGCTTCCGGTGGAGATGCCGGAGGGTGGCGGCGACCAGGTTGATTACATTTACGAGCAATCACCACAGGAGCTGTTGAGCGAATTGCTTCCGCGCTATGTAGAGATGTCCATCTACCGCGCGATGCTCGAGTCCAACTCGGCCGAGCACGGAGCGCGCATGACGGCAATGGACACTGCGAGCTCGAATGCCGGTGACGTAATTCAGTCGCTAACGCTGAATATGAATCGCGTACGCCAGGCGGCGATCACTCGCGAAATTATTGAAATTGTGAGCGGCGCGGCCGCTCTGTAAGGCTGGCCCTGAGGCGAGCCGGAGAGAGTTCTAACTTTGGAGCAGGTATGGCAACAGTAGGCGTAGCAGAAGGCCATGTTCTTCAGGTGGCAGGGCCCACCATTGATATTCAATTCCCGGAAGGCCACGTCCCAAAGATCTTCAATGCGATCCAGGTGACGAGTGAAGGCTACGATGTCCCGACAAAAATCGACATCACGGCGGAAGTCGCTCAGCATATCGGCGAAGGCCGAGTTCGCACTATTGCGATGGAGCCGACGGACGGCTTGGTGCGCGGGATGAAAGCCTACGATCTGGGCGCGCCAATCACCATTCCGGTTGGGAAGCAGACCCTGGGCCGCGTGCTGAATGTTCTGGGTCAACCGGTCGACAACATGGGACCCGTAAACACGGAGAAGAAGTCCCCGATTCACCGTCAGGCACCTTTGTTTGAAGAGCAATCAACACAGCTCGAGATGTTCGAGACCGGCATCAAGGTCGTTGACCTCCTGGAACCGTATGTCCGCGGTGGAAAGATCGGGCTCTTTGGTGGCGCCGGTGTCGGCAAGACCGTTATCATCCAGGAACTCATCAACAACATTGCCATGAAACACGGCGGCGTTTCCGTGTTTGCGGGCGTGGGCGAGCGCACTCGCGAAGGTAACGACCTTTGGCTCGAAATGCAGGAAGCGGGCATCGTTGTTCCCGATGACTACACCAAGTCCAAGGTGGCGCTGGTGTACGGCCAGATGACTGAGCCGCCCGGGGCGCGTTTGCGGGTGGGTTTGACCGGCCTGACCGTTGCTGAATACTTCCGCGACGAAGAAGGCCAGGACGTACTCCTGTTTATCGACAACATCTTCCGGTTCACCCAAGCCGGTTCAGAGGTTTCGGCGCTTCTCGGCCGTATGCCGTCCGCTGTCGGTTATCAACCGAACCTTGCTACCGAAATGGGTGACCTGCAGGAGCGCATTACTTCGACCAAGCGTGGCTCGATCACCTCCGTCCAGGCGATTTACGTGCCTGCGGATGACTACACCGATCCGGCGCCGGCCACGACCTTCGCCCACCTGGACGCGACGACCAACCTGTCCCGTGCCATTTCGGAGCTTGGCATTTATCCGGCTGTTGATCCGCTGGCATCCACCTCGCGTATTCTTGATCCCAACGTTGTTGGCGCGGAGCACTATGAAGTGGCTCAGCGCGTGAAGCAAACTCTGCAGCGCTACAAGGATCTGCAGGACATCATCGCCATTCTCGGCATTGACGAGTTGAGCGACGAAGACAAGCAGACGGTTGCCCGCGCACGCCGCATTCAGCGCTTCCTGTCGCAACCGTTCCACGTTGCGGAGCAGTTCACTGGCCGGCCCGGCAAGTACGTGAAGCTGGAAGACACCGTCCGCAGCTTTAAGGAAATTGTGGACGGCAAGCACGACAATCTGCCGGAGCAGGCATTCTACATGCAAGGCACAATCGAGGAAGTTCTCGAAGCGGCCGAGAAGATGAACCGGTAGTTCGCCCGTTATGGCAGATACTTTCCAGCTCCAGGTTGCGACTCCCGAGCGGCTGCTTGTCGATGAACAGGTGACGGAAGCGGAGATTCCGGGTAAGAACGGCTACATGGGGATTCTCGCCGGCCACGCTCCTCTTCTGAGCGCCCTTGCGCCTGGCCTGCTGACCTACGGCAGTGGCGGAAGTAAGCGGGTTCTCGTGGTGGACGGCGGATTTGTCGAGGTATTCGAGAATTCTGTTCGCGTTTTGGCCGACCATGCCGAACCAGCCAATGAGGTCAACGCGGACGCGGCGCGTCGCCAGCTGGACGAAGCAAATCAAGCTCTTCGGGAGGCCCAGGACGAGCAATCGTCTGATGCGGCCCTCGATAAGATGCAGCAGGCCCAGGCCAAGCTGGACGCCGCCGAAAACCGAACGCACTAAAGCCACACAGTTTCCAATCTCCGAACTCATGCGGGCCGGCTTCGACCAGAAGCTATGGCCCGTAAATTTCAGTTGCTTGTAGCTCGGCCTCGAACTCATCTGATGGCAACCCATACTTGTCCCGAAGGTTCGCCTTCGGAGCTTTTCCCCGCCTGAGCTGGTAGCCAGCGGCAAGATCCTGTTGCATCGATGCCCTGATCCGGGGCCATCCTTTGACAACGCCATGGGGAAACTGACATGTTGAAATGCTTGAGAATGTAAAAAGAAATGCCGGAGATCGTGATAGAGAGTCCGCCACGACAGACTATCGCTGTCCTACGAAGCTTATCTGAAGCTCGTGAATCGGGCAATCGAGGCGCTTCGAAGCGAAACCGATGCGAAGCGCTCTACCTCATTAGTCGCACGAAGTACGCCGACCTGAGCGGCATGGGAGTGTATCAGTTTCACGGCAGGTGGAACAAGCGCAGCCAACGTTCGATTTGCACGTCGTTAGAAGTCGGGACTGCTGCCCTCGAAGTGCTCTCGTATCTGGACAAAGACTCGTCACCCATGCGAGACGTACTCGCTTATGACGATCTCATTGAACGGCCTAAGCTGTGCATCGTTGATTTACGAAAAGAGATTCTACTTCGGAGGTAGTGAGAGGACGTATGTTTCTGTCGCGCCGGCGAGAATCATTTATTCAGCGTGGGTCAAACTTCTTGCAAAATAGAGGGTAGCGGCTCGCTCGAGTTCCGCACTCCCCACCTGCACCGGCCGTTCCTCGTATCGGCTGATCCAATGCAAGATGCGGAAGATATCTGCGGGATAACAGGCGCGCAAGTCGCCGCCGGTATGCAGCTTGCACAGCTGCCTGAGCTTTTCCGCACTGTCCGGTTGCCACGGAAGGCCTTGTTTCGTAGCTTCACGCTCGAAAATGACATCGAATATGTTGTCATCGATCTCACCGACATAGACCTTGTTGGGGATCCGCCTTAGAAAGGCTTCATCGGCCAGGTCTTCCGGACTCAGATTCGTCGAGAAAACAAGCAGCAACTCGAACGGCACCTCAAATTTGATTCCGTGGCTGAGGCTCAGATAATCAACACGGCGATCAAGCGGAGCCATCCAGCGATTGAGAAGCTCACGCGGTGAAATAGCCTGACGTCCGAAATCGTCGATGATGAAGATCCCGTTGTTCGCTTTGACTTGCGGCGGCGCCACGTAGATCCCGGAACTGTCGTCGAAGCGGATGTCGAGCATACTCGAGACCAGTTCGCCACCCGCGGTGATGCAGGGCCTGCGACACACCACCCATCGTCCATCTAAGTCGCGGTCCGCATCGGGAAGGGGACGATGAACGACCGGGTCGTACACCGTCATAATCTGTCCGTCTATCTCGACCGCGTATGGAACTACGATTGAGTCCTGATAAATACGGATCAGCCGGTCAGAATAGCTGCTCTTGCCGTTTCCGCTCGGGCCATAGAGAAACAGTGAACGTTGAGATACGAGTGCTGGGCCCAATTGATCAAGCAGTGCGTCGGAAACAACAAGGTCCGAAAGCACAGCTCGCAGTCCCACACGGTTGACGTCAACGGTAGCAGCTTGAACCCTCACCGCTTGCGTATACTCACTGAGCGAAACCGGAGCAGGTCCGGTATATTTCACGATTTCCGACCGTTCCGTAGCGAGTTTGCGCCCTGTTTCGGTCAGGTTGAAAGAATAATCCAGTCCCGTGGAGCCTTTGACCTCGACCAGATGCTGCTTACGCAGCTCTTCAAATAAGATGCTGAGAATCGAGAACGACACTTTCATCGCCCCGGCGAGCGAACCCAATGAGCTGACGCCGTGGGCACGGACGTGGCGGAGCATCAGGTCCGTCAGCACAGAGCGTGGAATGTTCAAAGCCTCCAGTTCACGAGGAGGAGCAGGGCGATAGGCCGGTTGCTCAAAGTCGACAAACGCCTCTTCTCCGGCGGCAATCCCGGGCGGAGCTTGGAAGCGATTCATGGAGTGTTTCTCAAGCGGAGGAGAGCTGAGTTTACGCTCATACCCTTGGAGCTTATACGAGTCGATCCGAAAAACCGCATCGAGTGATACACGAGTTCATCGAAGCACCGCAGCTGCAAGCAGCCCAGTGGCTACTTCTTCTTCAATGTGACGTCCCATCCATCACCGGGAGGGATGGGGAGCGACACAACCGTGCCTGTGACAGCGGGATAGAACTTAGCTCGAACCTCCGACGAGAAGTGCAAGTCAGGGTAAGCTTTGAGACGCCAGTTTCTGGGCACGTGAATGCACATAACGAGTAGCGCAAAAACGGCGAAGACTCGGACCGCCCTGTTCCGCCCGATACCGGCGAGCCATACCAGCGACCACACAAACGCCAGAATCGGGAAGAACCAGTAGCGTACGCCCCAAGCTCCGGCGAGTGCAACCCATTGCGGTTGGTCATAGCTTGCTTGCGGGGTCATCATCGAGCCGGCAAATATCAGGGCCGAAACCACCATGAAAAGCTTCCATTCCACCCGGGCGCGCATGCAGCAGTACAGCAGGAAACCCAGTCCAATCGCTGTGAATGCATAGATGTATAGGTCGCCTCTGCGTAAGGCGCCATTCATGCCTAACAGCGGTCCGAGAAAGATCTGGGAGACCAGAATCCGGCAGAAGAGGTTGAAGCTGGCTCCCAGTGGCATCGGCGCGCGTGTCTGCGCCGCGGAACTGAGAAGGCTAATGCTCTGTATAAGAGCCGCCGATCCAAGCACAATCGCCACAGTGAGGCGCCAAGGCGTACGCTGAATCCACCAGAACGCTAAAGCGGCCGGAACGAGCACAACGCAAAACGGGCCGGTTAATCCGCAAAGTGCCAGGGTCGTAAGATCAAATGCAACGCCGGCGCGTGTTCGCGGCGGGCGTGACAGCGCCACTAGGCAGGCAAGAAGACCCAAATGCCACTGAGCTTCCGTGATGCTCACGTTGAGTTCCGAAGTATTTGGCAGGGCAACGTATGCCGCCGCCATCAGCACACGGATACGCAGAGGCGCCCAATTCGAGGCTCTTCGCGAAACCAGAAATACCGCCGGTGCAACCTGCACGACGAGACCGACCAGGTTCGTGATCAGCGGCGCGTATGGAAGCGGCACTGCCAGGGCCAGGGCTGCTCCGAGCCTCGGCAGCGTCTGGAAATAGCCGGTGTGAGTATTCGCAAGGGCTCGCAGCCAGCCGATGTTATAGGCGTCGGCAAACCAGATGTTGCCGTCTTCGGCGAAGAATTGCGGGTAAAAAAGTGCGTCAGGACGCCGGGAGATGACGGCCAGAGAGGCGAGAACGAAGGCGAGGAGAAGGGCCGGGAAGTAAAGCCCGTCCTCATTGAGCCACGTGTTAAGCGTCAGCCAGGCGCGAGCTTCTGCGGCTTCCTTATTGGGCCGGTGCCGCATTCAAACCGGGCCGGGAGCTCTCGACGACGATCCAGGGATTCACTCGTATGTCCTGCAAAGTGCCTGACTGCCAGGCATACTCTTTGTGAGCTTTCAAAAAAGCCGCGGCGTTGAAAGCGATACCGCACGGATGGCCCATACTGGCGGCAAACGAAAGGTGCTCGGCCATGGCGGCATCGGCAACCTTGATCTCAGCGACGCCGGCAGGGCCATATGGATCCTGCCAATCCTTCAGACCACGGCTCGAGCGATCGATATGGCCGCAAATCGTTCGTTCATTCGGATCGATCTCTTTCGTGATTGAGTCGTAGTGGTCCGTCTCGAATTTCTTTCCCAGCTCGACATCAATCCGGCCCTTGTTTTCGGCCATCAACTGATTCCAACGCCTGTGACGAACCTCGTTCGGAGTGTTGGGATCGCTTGCCGGAAATTCTGTCTCTTCTTTGATCAGTTTCGGATTGATCGGGAAGTTGGATCCGACAAAATAGCCGTCCGTGCTCTGTTCGAGCGTGACGTTTTTCAGCCCCAGTTCCAGGCGCGCGATTTCGTTCACCTTGCGATCCCCGACCAACCACGTATTGGCATAGGCGCCGTTGTTGTCTTCCTTCATGATTCGCGCGAAGTCCGCAATGGACTCCGAGTATTGCATCGCTTTGCGCGCACGGACAAACTCCGGCGTGCCGCTTTGACGAAATCCGAAGAAACTCCCAATCGTCGTTTCGGTGATCAGGATTCCGCTGTCGTTTATTCCGAAGTCGTCGCCGCTGTGGATGAGTCCGGGCATTCCATCCATGATGAAGCGGTGACCTGCCGAAGGAGCCATATCGAAGATGATGTTCCAGCGCGTGCCGGTCAGGTAATCGGTCCAATTATTGTGCCCGATGACAATTCGTCCGTCTTTGGTGTAACTGCCAGTCGCTATGAACGCACTGCAGTGTTCGGGGGCGTGACTTGCCGGAACGCCTTTGGTTTCAAGGCGCCTCGCCGCATCGTAGTAATAGGTAAACTCCATGTAGGCATTCATCGTTACCAGATCGAGAAAGTCGAGCTTTGATCCGTGCGAGCGAAGCCCCTCTACAATGCCCCTCAATTCCTGAAGGTACTCATCCGGCAGTTTAGGCACAAACAGCTTCTCTGAGACCGTCCGTAATTCCTTCCATGAGTGCTTAACCCCATGAGTGGTGCTGAGCTCAATGGCTCTCTTGCTGTCTTCTATCTCAGCGCCGAGAAGCGATCCATGTTGAAAGCCGATCGTCGACGGCGTTCCTTCCAGGTGAACGTAGATCCAGCCGCTCTCGTTCCTGCGGAATGCACCGTTCAGCCGGTCATCGGAGTGGCTCTTCCCGTAAGCAACGCCGACCAGCCCGAAGCAAAGTAGGGCGTAGGCGCTACGGCGAGAACGGGCGAGCAGGTGCATGGCTTTTCCTCCGATTACAGCACAGGGAGCCGGATATCTAGTGTCCGAGAGCTTTCAGCGCCTGATCTCGAACCGCCGGATCATTGCTCAAGGCAGCATGCTCGAAGTGTTCGCGAGCTTCGGCTATCGCGCCTTGGCGGGCCAGGATGTTGGCCAGCCCCAGATGGGCCTCGTAGAGCTCCGGACGAAGACGGATGGCAGCGCGATACTCCGCAGCCGCCCCCTGGGTGTCACGCTTGGCTAGCAACAGATCTGCAAGTTCACTGTGAGCCTCTGCCTGATTTGGATCGAGTCGTAGTGTCGTTTGCAGCTCTGACCGTGCACCTTCAAAATCCGACATGACTTCGAGCAGCAATGCGTAAAGGTGGTGAGCCTCGACGTAATTGGGATCCAAAGCCAGCGCCTTCCGGAATTCGTATCTCGCTTCCGGATATCGGCGCGTTTGACCAAGCAAGTTCGCCAGGTTATTATGACCGACAGCGAAATCCGGCTGAATGCGGATAGCTTCGCGAAACCGCGACTCGGCCTCGGCCGCATTGCCTTTCGCGAGATTGACGAGTCCTAGCAGATTCTGTGGCTCGGGAAGATCAGGGTCGCGTTCGGCAGCCCCTTGAAGCGGTGCTTCAGCCATATCCGTTTTTCCCTGCTGCAAGTAAGCATTTCCCAAATTCGTCAGTAACACCGGATCAACATATCCAGCGCTGCGAGCTTGTTCGATCACCTTGACGGCTTCGTCCAGCTTGCTCTGCGCGAACAGGGCCGCGACCAGATTGTCCACCGCGGGTCCATAGTTTTTCCGCCGACCCAGCGCCTCTTCGAAGGCCTTGGAAGCCTTTTCGTTCTCTTGCGTTTTCGTGTACGCTTTGCCCAGTTCCATGAGCGGCTGTGGGCTGAGAGTTTTGTCCTTCTCCAACGCCGCCTGGAGCCGTGGAATGCCGCCGTTGAGATTCGCCCCG
>JBJMGJ010000385.1:0-5866 GCA_045807965.1 Bryobacteraceae bacterium
AAAATCCGTTCTCGCTTCGGCGGGTTGTAATCTCTCGCCGAAACTTGGGCGATCAGCGACCGAGCTTTATCTTCAGCGCAATCTTTGTCTTTCGTTAATTGCTTTAGAAGCTCCTCCTCCGACATGAAATGGCGCCCAACCATGATCATCACGAGACGCCCGTAGTGTCCGATGTCTTCGCCCCGGTCCAGGGCATCGAGCAGATGAGCCATCATGGGGCTTTCACGAAGCTCTTTTAAAGCCATAAATTGGTCTCCTCGCTTGTGGGACGAATTTCGGAGCGAGACGTTTCGCCGAATATTCCCCTTCGGCAATCTTGTTAATCTGAAGGAACAACCTTGCCGACCGATAAACAGCGAGACGAAGTGCGCCGGAAGGCACACGCGTACAGGCTCGTCTTGCTGATGATTATCTTGCGCCCACTCGGGAATGTCTCACTGGCATGGGGCATGAAACACAGCGCTCCCTTTTTGTCGGGCATCTCGGCAGGCTTGCTCGCGGTTTCGAATCCATTCGTGTTGGGCGGCGTCGCCTTGCTCGTGCTTACGCTTTTGATACGGATTGCGACATTGAGCGTTGCTGATCTTAGTCTCGTGCTGCCACTTACCGCAGTCGGTTATGTACTATCGACAGCGTTGGGCAGATTCATTCTTAGCGAAGCGGTCAGCCCGAGTCAGTGGTTCGGAACAGTTTTGATCTGTTTGGGAGCATCTTTAGTTACGTCAGAGAGACGAGTCTCTACTACCTAACATGTTTCGGGTAGAAAACAAAGTTCATTGCGAGTTAACCATCGCGCCTTGAGTTTCGTCATGTCTGGAAATGAAAGTCTGTGTGCTCGGTGGCGACGGTTATTGTGGTTGGGCTACTGCCCTCCACCTTTCGGCGAGAGGGCATGAGGTCGCGATCATTGATAATTACGTGCGGCGTCAATGGGACTACGAACTTGGCGTCCAGACTCTTACTCCGATTCGGCCTTTAACAGAGAGGGTGCGCGTTTGGCAGCAACTTACGGGTCGCACCATAAAGCTGAGCAGCGGAGATATCACCGACTACGATTTTCTTTCGGCTTCCATTCGCGCACTGGAACCAGAATGCATCGTACACTTCGCCGAGCAACGTTCCGCGCCGTATTCCATGATCGACCGCAAGCACGCGTTGTTCACGCAGACTAACAACGTTGTAGGTACGTTGAATCTACTCTTCGCCATCAAAGAGTACGACGTTAACTGTCACCTGGTGAAACTCGGAACAATGGGAGAGTACGGTACTCCTAACATTGACATCGAAGAGGGATACATCAACATCGAGCATAACGGCCGTAGCGACGTGTTGCCGTTCCCGAAACAGCCAGGTTCCTTCTATCACCTCTCGAAGGTGCACGACAGTCATAATATGATGTTCGCGTGCCGAATCTGGGGCCTGCGTGCGACAGACCTGAATCAGGGCGTCGTTTACGGGACCATGACGGACGAAGTGGTGTTAGACGAGAGCTTGATCAACCGCTTCGACTACGATGAGGTCTTTGGGACAGTTCTGAACCGCTTTTGTGTGCAGGCCGCCTACGGGTACCCTCTGACCGTCTACGGAAAGGGTGGGCAGACGCGCGGGTTTCTGGACATCAGAGACACGGTCCGCTGTGTGGAGTTGGCGTGCCTCAATCCTGCCCAGCCGGGCGAATGCCGCGTGTTCAATCAATTTACTGAACAGTTTTCGGTTCTGGATTTAGCCAGCCTGGTTCTGGCTGCCGGCGAGAAACTAGGGCTCCGTGTCGAGATTGAGCACCTTCCGGATCCGCGCGTAGAGAAGGAAGAGCATTATTACAACGCGAAGCACTCGAAGCTGATCGATCTCGGACTGAACCCACACACCCTTTCCGAATCGTTGATCGACAGCCTGATGAATATCGCGCTCCGCTACAAGGACCAGATCGATCCAGCTTTATTCATTCCGCAAGTAGATTGGCGACGTGCATCGAACGAGAGACGAAGCCCCATGAATAGTGTGGAATTCGCGACCGCGGTTCTTAGCGGGTCGTAACAGGGACCAGATTCCCGTCGCGGATGTAGTAATCTCCTCCGCGCCACCGCACGGTGTTTCTGACGAAGCTCGCGGTCCAGAGGCAAAAGGCCAGAAGATCCCATACGACAACCAGAGGCATGGATTTCCAAAGAGCTCTTTTCAGGCCCCACACGCCGACGAGCCAGAGAGTTGCGAGCCGTAATGCGAGATAGGTCAGCACCAAAGCGAATGTCACAATCCGAGTGGGATGCGCAGCAAGGGCAACAACCAGCCAAGGCAGACCCTGGGTAAACAGCAATCCGAAATGACCCTTCGGCCTCATGTGTCTCATCACAACGAGCCAGCGCATGCGCTTATGCACGAGTTCGCCGAGTGATTGATAATCGGCAACAGTCTGAATGGAATAGGGAGAAAGCTCGACCTGATAGCCCTGTTCTGCTATGAAACGCCCAACAAGTAAATCGTCGGCGGGCTGGTTCTTGATCTTCTCGTACCCGCCAAACTGATTCAAGTGAGTGCGAGTGGTCGCAATAGAGGGACCTAACGCAAATTTCACACCTTCGAGTTCTCTGGCGACAAAGAGTCCAGGATAGAAATCGGAAACCATGCCGACGGTCTGAAGTTTGTCGACCCGAGTCTTGTCCCCGGTTGAAACGTAGAGGCAAGTAACTGCCCCGACGCTGACATCGGCTAAAGGTGCAACTACGTTTCGCAAGTAATCGGGGCGGACGCGTACGTCGCTGTCGCTGATCACCAGATGCTCGTACTTCGCTTCCTCCGAAAGGCGAGCAAGCTTCGCGACTTTGTCGTTGGTGGCTACCCGCAGCGATCCGAAGAGTATCCGGATTTGGATCTGGGGAAAATCCTGCTTCAGCTTTTCGAGGACGCCGACAACTTCGTCTTCCGAACTTCCCAGACAGAAGACAATCTCATAAATAGGATAATCTTGCTGACAGAAGCTTGCAAAGTTCTCATACGCATCGGAGTCCCTGCCACGCACTGGTTTCAGAATGCTGACCGGCGGCGTGAAAGATGTGGAAGTTTGATGCTGATCCGGGCGGCGACGGAAGAAGCGCCAGGAACTATAGAGGGCGAGCAGGTAATAAAAGAATGGAACGCAGGCTATGCACAGGAGGACGTAAGAGGACGCGGCAGTCATCAAACCTCATAGAAAGTAACTGTCCCCGCAACACGTGTGTTGCTCCCCACCCGAACTATAACAGAAATCGCGCTGACGCTCCGGGTTGACGAACCATGCCCTGCTATGTTGTGAAATAGCTCAATCAAGAGAAAGTCTGGTTTTGTCGTTGCCTGCTTCTTCCTTACCCGGCCATCGTGTGTCGGAACCCACCTCGCCATCACCCGTTGATCCGTCTCGCCATAACGCGTGGATCTACCTGACCGTTATCTTGTTCGCGGCAGTCATTTTCGTCGGCTGCATCATCTCTCCACCTTCCCTAATGGACGACGTGGATGCGGTGCAGGCACAGATCGCGCGAAATATGCTGACGTCGGGCGATTGGGTGTCGGCACGCCTGGACGGAGTGCTGTATCTGGAGAAGGCACCTTTAGTGTACTGGCTGATCGCCTGCTCTTATAAGGTGTTCGGCGCATTCGACTGGGCAGCGCGAATCCCGGTTGCGCTTGCCTGTGTAGCTTTGGGCTGGCTGACCGCAGCCTTCGGCACGTGGGCGTTCGGCCGCCGTGCGGGATTGTATGCGGGACTCTCTGTTTCGACTTGCATCGGGTTGTTCTTGTTTACCCGAATCCTGATCCCCGACGTGATGGTTACGTGCACGGTCGGGCTTTCGATGTGGGGTTTCCTGCGTGCGATTGATCCGGAGGAGCAACGTCCGCGGTTCTGGGCTTTTCTCATGGCGGCGAGCATGGGCGTTGGTCTGTTGTTGAAGAGTCTGATCGGAATTGTCTTCCCGGTGGGAGCGGGTCTGGTCTACCTTGCCCTGACGAAACAACTCTTCGTGCGCACGACGTGGAAGCGGCTGCGTCCTGTGAGCGGAGCGTTGATTATCCTTGCGATCGCCGTTCCATGGCATCTTTTAGCTACGCTGCGAAATCCTCCGTACCTGGTTTTCACGATGCGCAGTGCGCCGGGCGAGTATCACGGCTTTTTCTGGTTTTATTTCATCAACGAACAGCTGCTTCGTTTTCTCAACATGAGATACCCGCGCGACTACAATACGGTTCCGCGGCTTTGGTTTTGGCTCTTCCACCTGATCTGGTTGTTTCCGTGGAGCGTGTACTTACCGGCAACATTAGGTCTGTCTTATAAACCAGTTGACCGGGCGGGCCGGACTCGCCTGCTTGCGCTCTGCTGGCTGGGCTTTATTCTTGTGTTCTTCACGTTTTCGACCACACAGGAGTACTATTCGATGCCCAGCTATCCGGCGTTCGCGTTGTTGCTCGGCTCCGCTATTGCAGCAGGGGGTAAGTGGATCCGCGGCGGGAGCAAATTCCTTGCTGGGTTGTCGCTGCTGATCGCGTTCGTGCTGCTCGGAATTCTTTTTACAGTTCGGAACCTGCCGGCGCCCGGCGATATCTCGAGCGCTTTATCGTCCCATCCGAACGCTTACACGCTCTCCCTTGGTCACATGGAAGACCTCACGATCGAGTCGTTCGCCTATCTTAGACTTCCTCTGGCCGTAGCGGCATTGGCTTTTGTGGTGGGTGCCGTGGGGACGTTTCGCGGGCCTGAGCGACGCATCGTTCTGTCCGCGGCCTGCATGATGGTGCTCTTCTTCCATGCAGCGCGTCTGGCGCTGGTTGTGTTCGACCCATACATGTCGTCGCGGCCCTTAGCCGAGGCAATTAATCAAGGGCCAAAGGGGGACTTGATCGTGGATCATCACTATTACGACTTTTCGTCCGTGTTCTTCTATACCAATCGAACGGCGCTACTCCTGAATGGCCGGTTTAACAATCTCGTTTATGGATCATATGCGCCCGGTGCGCCTCCGGTCTTTATTGACGACGCGCAATTTCAGGAGCGTTGGCGAGAACCCGGCCGTTATTATCTCGTTGCAGAGTTATCCGGGGTCAAGCGGCTGCAGAAGGAAATCGGGAGCGAGACTCTCAACGTAGCCGCGTTTCGGGGTGGGAAATATCTGCTAACTAACCATCCGGCCCCGCAAACCAAACCACTAAGCTTTTGACGTCATATCCGCTGGCGCAGTCTCAGTTGGTCGTCCGTACTACTGGCGACAGATCTTCGTATTGGTCCGTGGCAATCATGTCCACGCCCGCGGCAATTGCGGCCTTCCAGCGAGGTTCGACTGCCCGGCGCGAGCCGAAGTTGTAAGACTCGAACCACCCATGTTTCTTGCCGGTGTCCGCGTCGAAACCGTCAAGAGTGTAGAAGCGGATCCAGTAGCCGAGCCCGTGAGCGTGACGAACGAGTTCTCGCAGGCGCTTGTCGTCGGCTTCCGTCCACTCTCCGGCCAGATTCTGTCCACCTTCTTCCACTTCGTGCCAAGAATTGTTCCACCAGCGACGGTAGTTTGTCGCGGGTTCCGTTAACAAACGATTAGCCGAAGTGGTCGCCAGCAGATGCTCCCTCTCTTGTTTCGTTTCACCTTTGGGCGCGTGTGTGTGCGCCGAACCGAAGATACGGAGTTCGCCACCGACGGGGACATCACGGAAAAACACCTGCTCCTGCGCGTCCGGATCTTCCGTGAGAACGAGTAACGGCTTCACTTTCCAGGGCGCGATGGCTTTGGGGTCCGCCAGCCTTTCGCCCGTGGTGATCCAGGCTTCGTATTGGCCCAGTAATGTCCAGACCGCGCGCAACAAAGGCAATTGGTTGTCTTTGAAATCGAAGTGCACCACGATC
>JBJMGJ010000386.1:0-6698 GCA_045807965.1 Bryobacteraceae bacterium
CGGCAAATAAAGCAGGTACTTTCAAAGCACGCGCCACCTCGTGACCAATGACAATGCCCCCGATTGCAGGCGAGACTACCACGCTCGCAGAATTCCCTTTCAACTCGGCCTGGATTGCGTTAGCCAGCTGGCGGCCCAGAGTCTCCGCATGATCGGGATGGGCAAGTACCTTCGCGCACTGCAGATACTCGCCGCTGTGCAATCCGCTCGTCAGACGAAAGTGACCTCGCAGATAGGCGCCTGTTTCCTCGAAAAGAGCCTTTACAGGAGAGCCGGTCACAGCCGAAAGGATAACAAGCGATCCGTATCGGCTGTCCGAACTGAGAGAGTCCGATCCCAATTACGGACATTCTCCCCCACGATTCTTGGGGCCGGACGCCTGATTCGACGGGGAACAGACATTAGCCGTCCGGTATGGTTTGGTCTCCCAGTTGCCTCACAGAAGCGAGCCGGGTAGGCCAGCTTTATTCGGCCATGGCTGTTTGCTGCGATACCATGAGAGATCAAATTGTGAGGTTTGCGGAACCTTCGGAACTCGGCGCTCGTTTTGAAAAGAGTGGTAAGAGATGGGGTTGCCGTCGATCTGGTCTTGCATCCACCCCGTGCTAACGGCCGCGGCAAGCATTTTCTTTTTACGTGAGGGATTTGGCACTCTTGATAAGACGATTCGAAGCACCAGTGCGCTTGCTATGCAGCTTCCTGTTACTCGTCGGTTCAGTTCCAGCGCAGAACGCGGTTAGAATTGATCCTCCAAACGGTGGGTGGGGGTGGCTGACTCGCCCCTATCAGCGGCGTCAGATTCCGTCCATCAACCTGGCCAATACGGACCGGCTTCAGCAGCTCGTGCGAGCCGGCAATCTCTATTTGTCCAGCCAGGACGTAATTGCGTTGGCCCTCGAGAACAATCTGGACATTGAGATTCAGCGCTACGGGCCCCTGCTGTATCGGGAAGTCACGAAGCGCGCCGAGGGCGGCGGCCTTCTCAGAACCGTGGGAGTGGGAGTAGCGCAAGGCCCCACGAGTGTCAGTTTGACGGGTGTCAGCGTCAATGCGAGCGGAGGCGGAGCGGGCACTGCGGCAGTGACGTCACAGGGCGGCATTCTGACCCAGCTGGGCTTTACGGCTCCAAATTTCGACCCGGCTGTAACCTTCAACGCCAACTTTGCCCACACCACCAGTCCGCAAAGCAATACGGTTCTCACCGGGACCACAGCGTTAATCAACGATAGCCGGGCTTATCAGGCCGCGTATTCCCAAAATTTCAATTTCGGCATGACTGCAGGCCTCACCTATTCCAGCACCCGAAATAAGTTCAACAGCGCTATCTATACGTTGAATCCCTACAATATTGGCAGCATCGATCTGCAAATCTCCCAGAACCTGTTGCAGGGCTTTGGCCGGGCAGTGAACACCAAGAACATCCGGGTTGCAAAGAATAACGAGAAGGTCTCTGACCTGCAGTTCAAGCAACAGGTGATCACGACCGTATCAGCTGTGCTGAACCTCTATTGGGACCTGGTCAGCTTCAATGAAGACCTGAAGGCACGCCGGAATGAGCTGGCAACGGCTCAAGCGTTGTTTGAGGACAACAAGAAGCAGGTGCAGATTGGAACGCTGGCTCCGATCGAGGTGACGCGCGCAGAGTCTCAGGTGTACGCCAGCCAGCAGGATCTCCTTGTTTCTCAGACGAACCTTTTACAGCAGGAAACGGTCCTGAAGAACGCACTCAGCAGAAACGGCGTGGCCAGCCCGGAAATTGCGGATGTCCATGTGATCCCGCTCGACACGTTTAAAGTTCCGGGACAGGACCAAAGTAAGCCACTCGAAGAACTGGTCAGCCAGGCCCTCTCGAAACGGGTGGAGATTAGCCAAAACAAGATTAATATCGAAAGCAGCAAGCTGAGTCTGGTGGGCGTCAAGACGTCACTCAAGCCAAGTCTGCAAGCGTTCGTAGATGTAACCAATAACGGCCTCTCTGGTTCCCCAAACTACCTCGTTCCCGGCGCTATAGCGGACCCGTTCCTTGTCGGTGGATATGCCAACCTCCTGTCGCAGATCGCGCGGCGCAATTATCCGAGCTACTCGGCTGGATTCTCCCTCAACGTGCCGCTTCGGAACCGCGCTGCGCAATCAGACTACACCACGACTGTGCTTGAGCTTCGCCAGAGCGAACTTGCTCTACAAAAGGCGATCAATCAGGTCAGGGTGGACGTGCAGAACGCGGTGATCGGGTTGCAACAAGCACGGGTTCGCTACGATGCGGCGGTCAAGGCCCGCATTCTTCAACAACAGACGCTCGATGCCGACAAGAAGAAATACACGCTCGGCGCCTCCACCGTATTTCAGGTGGTGCAAGATCAGCAGACGTTAGCAACAGCGGAGAGCAACGAAACACAGGCTCTTGCCAACTTTAGTCATGCGCAGATCGCCTTCGATGAAGCACTCGGGACAACCCTGGACGTAAACAACATCTCGCTTGACGAAGCCATGTCAGGACACGTGGGTCGGCCCTCTCTTCTGCCGGCGAAACTGCCCGAGCCTCAACCGGAGCAGAAGAAATGACGCGACTCCGAAAACAATCGATCCTTTTTCGCAAGCTGGTCGCTTCCGCAGTGTGCTTAACGAGTGCCGGGATGCCATGCTGGTCGCAACAGGCGGAAATTACACCGGAACGCCCTAAATATAACGTTTTCGTTCGCCCATACCTGGCGGAGTTTATTCCTCCGATCCGAACCAGTAATTCCTCAAGGCTGCGCGACCTTGTCCGCGCCGGGAAGCTTTACCTGACAGCGCAGGACGCGATTGCTCTCGCGCTTGAAAACAACATCGATATAGAGTCGGCCCGGTACAATCCACTGATCCTCGCCTCTCAAGTGCGGCGTACTGAAGCCGGCGGCGCACTCGCCGGCGTCCCGAGCGCACGATCTCAATCCGGATCCGTACAAAGCGGTCAGGGCGTTGCCGGAAGCCAGGCGGCCGCGGGCGTAAGCACAGCCGGCGCCTCTCAGCAGAGTGGGACAACAAACGCAACCATTACACAGATCGGACCCGTGACACCGACCCTTGATCCGGTGTTTCAGGACGTTCAGAGTTACAGCCATCAATCCAATCCGCAGGCCAATCCACGTCAGAGCCAAGTTCTCAACCTGATCACGAATACCAGAAACTACACGGTTTCTATTTCGCAGGGCCTTTTGTCCGGCGGCCAGGCGACCCTCACTTACCGCGATTCTTACCTGAACGAAAATGCGCCTACCGATCTTTTGAATCCCACGTCCGGCGTCACCACCCAATTGAACTTCCAACACAACCTTCTCCGGGGATTCGGTGTGGCCGTCAATGGCCGCACCATTACGGTTGCCAAAGCCAATTTCAATCTCGCCGACACGACCTTCAAAGCCGAGGTGATCTCGATTGTGGCGAACGTATTAAATCTCTATTACGGCCTGGCAGCAGATTACGAGGACTTGAAAGCGAAACAGAGCGCCGCGGCCGTAGCGCAGCAGTTTTACGAAAACAATCAAAAACAGGTGCAAATCGGGACCATGGCGCCGCTCGATGTCACGAGCGCCGAGGCGCAGCTCGCATCGAGCCAGCAGGATCTGATCATTTCGCAAACAACACTCGCCCAGCAGCAGGTCGAATTGAAAAACGTCCTCAGCAGGACCGGGACCGCTGATCCGCTACTGGCCAATGTGGAGATCATTCCGCTCGACAGGATCGTGGTTCCCGACCAGGAAAACCTTCCGCCCATGAAGGAACTCCTCGCGACAGCGATGGCGAACAGGACTGACGTCGCTACTCTGAAGGTCAATTTGTCGAATACCGAAATCAACGCGCTCGGAACGCAAAACAGCGTACTTCCGCAGCTGGCGGTTACCGGAAGTGCCACGACTCAGGGCCTCAGCGGAAACCCTCAACTTGTTCCGGTGCTCCGGGGCACGGGCCAGACAGGCGCGGGCAATGGTCCGAGACCGGGTTTCGTTCCTTGTTCCATTTCGCCGGTTGGTCTGTGCCAAGTTCCAGATCCCTACTTTGACGGTGGCATAGGCAACGCTTTGGGACAGATGGTGCGGAGAAACTTTCCCAGCGAACGAGCCGGGGCCTTCTTCAGTGCTAACCTGCGAAACCGATCGGCCCAGGCAGACAACAACATCGACCAGTTATCGTTGCGACAAGTAGAACTCCAAAACAAGCGGAGCCTGAATCAGATTTCGGTCGACCTTTCGAACCAGATCATCGGCCTGCAGCAGGCCAGAGTACGGTATCAAGCCGCCGTCCGAAATCGGATACTCAGCCAACAACTGCTGGATGCCGAACAGAAGAAGTTTTCCCTTGGCGTTTCCACGACCTTTGCGGTCGTGCAGCAGCAACGGGATTTGGTAGTCGCGCAATCTTCCGAAGTTGCTTCGCTGGTTGCTTACAGCAACGCACGCATCGCGATGGATCAGACCGTCGGTTTGACACTCGAACAGAACCACATTACCGTTCGCGAGGCACTCGACGGCAAAGTTCAGCGCCAGTCTACATTGCCCCCGACGCTTCCAGACAAGCCATAACGTCGACACTTCCGTTTGTTCATGGTGGTTGGCGCGGAGTGCAGTAAAAAATGCGCACTCCCCTGGCGAAACACACGCATTTAGGCCACTTTCGGTTTGGCAAGCAGAGTGCAACAAAAGCAGCGAAGGCTTTAGCTCAGGGAATCTGGTTGCTCCGCAATCGATCCCACAGTTGTACTTCTCACCATCGAAATACTCCAATTAGCCCAACAGACAAACCCACCCGACCGGTTCCCTGAGCAAACAATCTCCCGGGTGGGGCCCACGCAGACGTACTTGACGATTAAGCTTTGACGGACAGACTTTGTTGTATCGCCTCGGCGATCAACTTGCCGTGAAACCGGCCATTCTCGATGAAGATCTCGTTCGTGTGAATGCCTGCGACAATCACACCGGCAAGATAGACGCCGTTCCGTTCGCTCTCCAAAGTCTTCATATCGGTAATTGGCTTCGAGGTCGCCGGATCAAGATGAATGCCGTGGTGAGCCATAAATTCAAAGTCCGGGCGATAGCCAGTCATGGCAAATACGAAGTCGTTCTTCAGAGTGACGTCGCCTTCGGGCGTTGTTAAAACAACTTCGTGTTGGCGGATCTCTTTCACAGAGCTGTGGAAGTAAGCTTTGACTTCTCCGCATTTGATGCGGTTCTCGATGTTTGGCTTGATCCAGTATTTAACGTTCTTGGAAATGTCAGCGCCACGATGGACCATAGTCACTCGCGCTCCGGTCCAGAACAGTTCGAGCGCGGCGATACACGCGGAATTTTTCGCGCCAATGATCAGGATGTCCTGGTTGTAGTACGGATGAGGTTCCCGGTAGTAATGGATCACTTTCTCGAGCTCCTCGCCGGGAACTCCGAGCCTGTTCGGAATATCGTAGTAGCCGCTCGCTAAAATGATTTTCCGCGCTCGATAACTGTGCTGGCCCGAGTCGGTCGTTTCCGTACGGACGTGGAAATTGTCGTCGGAGCCCTCAAAGCCGAGCACTCGCTCATATTGGTGAATGTTGAGCTTGTAGTGATCGGCTACGCGCCGGTAGTACTTTAAGCCTTCCGTGCGCCCAGGCTTTTCGTTGAGCGACGTCATCGGGATGTCGCCAATCTCGAGGAGCTCGGGTGTTGTAAAAAACACCAGATTGATGGGGTAGTGATAGATCGAATTGACGATGCAGCCTTTGTCGAAGAGAACAACATCGAGCCCGCGCTTCTTGAGCTCGATGCCGCACGCGAGGCCGGTGGGCCCTGCGCCTACAATCGCCACATCAAAGATTTTGCCTGAATTTGCGCCGTCGTTCACGAGTTTAAAGGAGAGCCTCTACTTTCGAATAGACGTCGTCGAGAGCAGATGGCAACTGGGCAATATCCTTACCGGCACCTTCGGCCAGATCAGGTCGGCCACCGCCCTTCCCACCAAGAGCTTTTGCTACTTCGCCCACCAACTTGCCGGCCTGCACTTTGCCGATCAGGTCCTTCGTGACTGCTGAGATAACTGACACCTTCGAATCATTGACGGATGCAATCACGATGACCGCGCTTCCGTACTTATTCCGGAGCGAGTCCGCAATCGTCCGCAGCTGTTTCGAATCGAGTCCGTCCACCTTGTCGGCAACCACAGTTGCTCCTTTCACGACGCGGCTTCTTAACCCTTCGACCTGTTGGTGAGCCAGTCGTGTTTTTAAGGCTTCTAACTGCTGCTCTAGCGCACGCTGCTGCTCCAGAGTCTTTTCGAGCTGCTCGAGCATGCCCGATGGAGCCGTATGCAAAACTTCGCTGGCTTTTGCAAGTTGTGCCGTCGATTCCTGAAAGCGTTCGAGAGCACCTTCACCAGTGACGGCTTCGATCCGGCGCACACCAGCGGAGATGCTGCCTTCGTACACGATTTTGAAGAGCCCTATGTCTCCCGTTCGCCGGACGTGCGTGCCACCGCAAAGTTCGCGGCTAAAACCCGGGACCGTGACGACACGAACACTATCCCCGTATTTTTCTCCGAACAAGGCCATGGCTCCGGTCGCGAGCGCCTGTTCCAGATCCATGACCTCTGTCGCCACTTCAGTGTTCGCCAGGATTTGGCGGTTCACGAGAAGCTCGACTTCGCGTAATTCGTCCGGAGTGAGTGCGGCGTAGTGGTTGAAATCGAAACGC
>JBJMGJ010000387.1:0-5505 GCA_045807965.1 Bryobacteraceae bacterium
GATCGTCTCGAGCACGATCGCGAAGGGACAGATCACGAAGATACACACCGAAGAAGCATTCGCTGTTCCAGGCGTGGTCGAAGTATTTACGCATGAGAACCGGCCGCCGCTTCCCGCATTGGACCGGAAATATCAAGACGATGATGCGCCCGGAGGTTCGCCGTTCCGCCCGCTCTACAACACGGAGATTCTGTTCAGTGGTCAGCCGGTCGCACTGGTGACTGCCGAGACCTTCGAGTTGGCTCGCTACGCAGCTTCGCTGGTCAGAGTGGAATACGAGGTCGAAGCCCATCAAGTTGGTGTCCGAGAGTTTCGGGACCGAACGCATTCCCCCGATACCAGTAAGAGTGGATTCAAACCGCCGCCGAAGCCGTGGGGCTCACCCGACGAGGCAATTGCAAAGGCTCCGGTAACGTTGCAAGCTGAGTACCACACGCCAGTGGAACATCACAATCCAATGGAGTTGTTCTCGACGACGGTCGTATCGGACGAAGACGGCAGGCTGACAATCTACGACAAAACACAAGGTGCTCCCAATAACGCAGATTGGGTGTCGAAGGTCTTTGGCCTGTCTCCTAACAAGATCCGCTTGATTTCGCCTTTTGTCGGCGGGGCCTTCGGATCTGGTCTACGGCCGCAATATCAGTTGTTCTTTGCCGTGCTCGCAGCTCTTGAACTGAAGCGGAATGTGCGTGTCTCTCTTACCCGCCAACAGATGTTCACCTTCGGACATCGTCCGGAAACCATCCACAGCCTCGCCCTCGCGGCGTCAACGGACGGAACATTGCAATCCCTCATCTACAACGTGATCTCCGAAACATCACGGAATGAGGATTACGTGGAAGTCGTAGTGAACTGGGCGGGCATGTTATACAAATGTGACAACATGCGGCTCGACTACAAAGTCGTCGGGCTAGATGTACCAACTCCGATGGACATGCGCGCGCCTGGTGCTGCGTGGGGTGTCTATGCTGTCGAATCCGCAATCGATGAGCTCTCGCATGCAGCCGGCATTGATCCGCTTCAGTTTCGGCTGAAGAACTACTCGGAGCAAGACCAGACACAAAGGAAGCCGTATTCGAGTAAAGAACTGAAAGCTTGTTACTCTCAGGCCGCGGAGCGGTTCGGCTGGTCGCGGCGTAGTCCCGCTCCGCGATCAATGCGCGACGGAAGGCGACTGATTGGCATGGGCATGGCAACCGGTATCTGGGAGGCTATGCAGAAGCCGGCGAAGGCGAAAGCAGCGCTCGGTCTCGACGGACGGGTAACGGTGAGCAGCGCGACAGCGGACATCGGCACAGGAACGTACACGGTGATGACGCAGATTGCCGCCGGGACCCTGGGACTCAACGCGGCCGATGTCACGTTCAAGCTCGGAGATTCTTCCCTGCCCAAAGCGCCGGTCGAGGGCGGCTCAGCAACTGTGGCTTCGGTCGGAACTGCCGTGCAACAGGCTTGTCAAAAGATCCGGGATCGCCTGATCAAGATCGCACCTCTGCTGCCAATTCGCCGCTGGTAGGCGTAAAAAGCGAAGATCTCGCCGTCGCGGATCGTGAGATCGTCCATCGACATGATCCGTCGCGGCGAGTCTCGTTTCAGCATGTCATGCGACTCGGCAATGTTCTTCATATCGAGGAAAAGGCCTCTACTTTTCCGCGCACCCTCATTCAAAGCAGGTACACCAAGTGCGTTCACTCGGCCGTTTTCGTCGAAGTAGAGGTGGATGAGGAGTTAGGAACGGTAAGGTTACAAGGGTCGTTTCTGCTGTCGCGGGGGGCAGGGTTATCAACCCGAAAACAGCGAGAAGTCAGGTACTTGGCGCTATCGTGATGGGCATTGGAATGGCGCTTGAAGAAGAGTCGCACATGGATGAGAGGTTAGGGCGGTTCATGAATCACGACTTATCGGAATATCATGTGCCGGTCAACGCCGATATTCACAATATTGAAGTCCTATTTGTAGAAGAAAAGGATGACATCGTCAATCCGCTCGGAGCAAAAGGGTTGGGGGAGATCGGCATCGTTGGCGTCGCCGCAGCGGTAGCGAACGCTATCTTCCATGCCACTGGCGTTAGAGTCCGAGATCTTCCAATCACAATCGACAAGGTCATGAGCGGATTGACGTCGAAAGCGATCTCATGATTCTAAGAACCGCGTCACGATCGAACTTGAACGCCAGTCAGGTCTCACAGGCAAAGCCCGCTTCAAAAGTATTCATCGAGTCCCAGAAAGAGGCTCCGCCGCCGTATGCGATCGTTTTCCAGGCCGAACATTCACGCCTTGCGGGCGCTCTCGCCTCAGGACTGCGCGACGAAGTGTTCGGTGAGCTTCCGCCCGAAGTGATTCAGGCCATTGGAGAACACGATTATGGCTGGCAAGCAAGCGACCAGAGCCAGATCAATTCTCGCTCCGCACAGGAGCCTCGCCCCTTTCCCAAGCTCAGTACGGAAGAGACCGTTCCTTCTTGGAATGAATCTATTGGGCATGCGCATCAGATAGGACAGCTTCAGTATGTGATGGTGAGCCGGCATTTCACTTTGCTTGGAGCGGCTGACCCTGAACGCGCTGACTTCGCGGCAGGGGAAAACCGGCGTCGCGCAGAGGTTGAACACTCGCTGGCGTACAGCGCCGACGACTTAAATCGTTGGACAGCCGCGATCGGCTTCTGTGATTTGCTCTCTCTTTATCTCTGTTCGGGATCTCAAGCGCCAGTCGAGTTTCCCTTAGCGCATCCAGCGAACCCTAGATCTTCAGAAGCGCGGAAGGTGACACTAGTGTGGAGAGGGAATTCGCCCCAGTTTTCAGCCCCGATCTTAAAGTCTGATATAACCGCCTCGTTGAACGGATCCAACTACACCCGCGAAAGTCCCGAACTGACACCCGTCAAAGTGGAGTGGATCTTTTCTTGAATCGCTACATCTGGGTAGATCTCCGCACCTAGCTACTTTCCATTGCAAAAGTGAGGGTTCTAGTCAGCGCCAGAGAGAGACAAGGGCTAGAGTTGGCGCCAAAACATCCACTATTGATCTTGTTTTAAGGCGCCTTTACGATGAGGACATGACGCGACGCAAGCGAGCTCAGAGAACGCTATGGGAAGGCATAGTCGATGAAGATGTTCGTGGTTTGTGGGAGCCGTGGATGGTGGAAGCCGACAAACTGCTGGATGACGATGAACTCATAGATTTGGTTTGCGCGGCCCAGAGCGAGCGTCATGAACAGAGCGCGACGCGAGGACGCCCGCAAACACCTGCCGAGATCGCATTGCGGCTGTTGATGTTGAAGCACGTACGCAACTGGGGTTTCGAGACTTTGGAACGGGAAGTGAGAATGAACCTCGCGTATCGTGAGTTCACCCGCATTGGGCTGAGCAAAGTGCCGGATGCTACGGCGCTAGCGCGCATTGCCCAGGCCCTGGGTGGCGAGGTCATCGCCCAATTGCATGAACGGGTGGTAAGGATGGCGCAGCAGAAAGGCGCTCTCCAGGGCCGCAGAATGCGTGTGGACACGACCGTGGTGGAAACCAATATCCATTACCCGACCGATTCGAGTTTATTGGGCGATGGAGCACGCGTGCTGACGCGCACCCTAAAAAAGATCGAGCGGCAAGCTGGGAAGTTGAAGCGCAAGGTTCGGGACCGAACCCGCAGCGTGAACAAACGAGTCAGGGCCATTGCGATGACCAGCCGGCAGACAGCAGTGGGCAGCGAGGAGCGCCGAAAGAAACAGTATCGCGAGTTGCTGCGTTATTCGCGACAGATTCTCAACGACAGCAGGCGCGTGGTACAGGAATTAGAACAGATGTCAGCCAGGCGAAAGAAGGGACTGCGCGGCCTAGCAGACAGTCTATCCAGTATGGCCGAGCTCGTACGCCAGGTAGTGAAGCAGACCAGGGTGCGCGTGTTTCAAGGCATCACGCAGATGCCGGGCAAGGTGGTCAGCTTGTTTGAGCCACACACCGAAATTATTCGCAAAGGGAAAGCCAGCAAGCCGACCGAATTCGGCAAGCTGGTGCAGTTACAGGAAGCTGAGAATCAGATCATCACGCATTTTGAGGTCTTCGAGGAACGGCCCAGTGATCGCGAGCTGCTGCTGTCCTCGGTGGAAGCACACATACGCAAACTTGGGCGTGTGCCTCACCTTGTCACAGCCGATGCGGGTTTCTATTCTCAGGCGCAGGAGCGAGCGGTTCAGGAGCAGGGAGTCAGGTGGGTAGCAGTGCCGAATCGCAGCACCACCAGTGCGGAGCGCAAGCAAATGGAGAAGCGCCGCTGGTTCAAAAAGGCGCAGCGTTGGCGAACCGGCTGCGAAGGCCGCATCAGCGTCTTGAAGCGCCGTCACGGATTGACTCGCTGCCGCTACCGTGGCGTAGAAGGCATCAAGCGCTGGGTCGGCTTCGGCGTATTGGCGGACAATCTCATCAACATCGGACGGACGCTCGCCCGCGCCTGAGCGCAAAGTCCGGGACCGGGTCGCAGCGCAACCCGGAACCCGGCACTTGATCAAAAGATCTCCCTATCTCGCCCGTCCAGGCAGCTTTGTGCGAGAAAGCCATTTCCAGGAGGCTAATTTTGCAATGGAAAGTAGCTGGTGCTCGAGCGAGGTGAGGTAATGAGAGCTGTGCCATCGCACGCTGTCGGCGAGATTCGACCAGGAAAGCGTACCAGATCCCAAGGGACAAGATCCTGAAGGTGCAGTCGTCAAGCTGACTCGCAGCGCAATCTGCTGATCAAGGAAATGGAGTATTTCTTGCTTGTTGGCCATCTTCTGGTTTCCACGATGTAAGGCGGACCGACGTGCTTGCGCGTGACCGGTGATATTACTAAGACTTCGCCCATGAGGGCCTTAGCCTCCGGCTCCACCTCCGCTAGATGGTTTCTTGGAAAAGAACGCCATCGGTACCTCAGAGAGCGCAAACCAAAGCCAGATAACGAAAAAGCGTCGACATACGCCCACAGGCCGCGGGGGCTTACGGCCAAGCCCGCCGAAGTAGCATCATATTTCATGAGGGTTTGATAGAAGACGGGCAGGATCGTGGTGAGCGAATAGATGCCGGCGCCCAGCGGCTTCGAGTCGGTGAACTCCCGAATCAAGAATGCAATCACGCCGAGGACCATAATCACCGCCGCCCAACATATTTTGAGATCACCGAACCAGTCGTCCTCCTGACCTTTGTTCAGGACGTACTGTAAACAGGCGATCCAGATCCCTAACAGGCCGGACCCAATCCCGTCGAGCTTACCGGGTTTTGCGCTCTTGATGTAAAGCTGATCTTCGAGAAAGCGGCTCTCCAGGAAGATCGCCAACAGGCCAATTGGAATTTCCTATAGAACGCCCATCGCCAGGAGACCGCATCCGTCAAATATCCGCCGAAAGCGGAGCCAACAACGGGAGCGACCACAACACCCAAGGCATAAATCCCCAAAGCCTGACCACGCTTAGGAGGTGGGAAGTTTCAATGAGTATCGATTGCGCAAGCTGCTGCAAAGCCCCTCCGCCGGCACCCGGC
>JBJMGJ010000388.1:0-10131 GCA_045807965.1 Bryobacteraceae bacterium
GTCGATACTTCGAAGCATGTCCCGGGAACTGGCGACCGCCGCTCTCTTCTTTGGCTTGGTCGCATTTGTCCGGAGAAGGGTACTCATCTCGCCCTGCGGGTGGCGCGCCAAGCTGACGTGCCTTTGATTGTTGCCGGACCCGTCCACCCGTTCGCCTACCATCGGGATTACTTCCAACGCGAAGTACAGCCGCTACTCGATTGCCAGCGGGTGTACGTAGGGCCGGTGGACCTGGACGAGAAGGCCAAACTCCTCAGCAGCGCGCGTGCATTACTGATCCCAAGTTTGGCCGCCGAAACGAGTTCGCTCGTAGCGATGGAAGCCGCCAGTTCGGGGACGCCAGTGATCGCTTTTCGCTCGGGAGCATTGCCCGAAATCGTGCGTCATGAAAGTACGGGCTTTATTGCTGAGGATGTGAGCGGAATGATCGAATGGGTAAAGAGGACCGATGACATCTCACCCACTCGTTGCCGCGAGTACGCGCTCGAGAACTTCTCGTCGGAGCGCATGATAGAGGATTACATCAGGCTTTATGGCGATCTTCTCGGCGTCTGATCGTGAGACGGCACTTGGGAATACATTCAGCGCCCCAGGATTTTTTGTACGGTTCATCGCCCCGCAAGAAATTCCAATGCGTATGCCCTGTCTCGTGCCCGTACCGGATGGATCGATAAAGCAGGTATTTTCCAAATCCGAGACTCTCGTGCTCGGGATCTAAGGCACTGAAGTAGCCGTATAACTTTCCTATCCAGGAAAAAGCCAAAATGGCAGCGACGACACGCTCGCACCAGCGAAGGGTAAACACACGGACGAGACCTTGTTCGGCAAGCTTTGCGCCCGCCGCACGCATGAAGTCAGCCGAGTGATTCGCCTCCACCATGCCGGGTTCACCGCGACTCCGCCAGCGGGCCGTATGGAGGATCAACAAGGCGTTCACTGTATCTGGAGTCGCGTTGCAATCAACAACGAAGCTGACCGGCCCGACCTTCTCCGCTTTGTCGTGATACCGGCGGACATTTCTTCTTATGTCGCTGGACCGGCGCTGCCAATAGTCTTCAAAATCCCTCGCAAATTCCACTTCGCTGCACATGGTATCCGGCGCGACGACTACATCCAGCTGATCCGCCTCAGCAAGTTCGATTAACGGACTCGTGGGAGAAAGATCTTGCCAGTCGCAGAGGTCGCAATCCGCCTTCACCAGGTACTCGGCTATTGCAGGGACCATCCGATTGGCAGATGCATCGTCGATGAAGGGGTCCAGGTAGTCAGTAACCCCTGAACCAATGAGAGTCAGTTGGCGTGCCCCCTGCCATGTATGCCTGAAACACGGCACGAGCCCAACCAGCGAATCATCGTTCCAGCCGACAAGCACCTGAAGTTCGCCGCTGCCGAAGTAATCCCACCATGTGAGGAGCCATTGGGGTAAATGGAAAGGTGTCGACGCCTCCCATTGAGAAATCTTGGCCGTCCACGCAGGCTCGAGTTCACGGAGCCGCGCGATGTCGGTTACTAGTTCTAACCGAAACCTCACGCCGAAAGCACGGGAGCCTGACGAGTTGAATCGAGTAAACGCAGCGCTTCACGGTAGCCGTTGAGTGTGCCGACGTCCACGTAAGCCTCTCCGCTCTTTATTCCATAAGCCCGCCCGCCCTCACTCATGTAGGCGTTAATCAGTGTTCCAAGGTACTCATCTTTGCGGCGCAACCACAAAGAATGGAGCAGACTGAAGGTTGAACCGGGCATCTTGAGCGCGCCCCAGATCCAATCCGTAGAGGCTGTCTCCATCTTGACCTGGACTTCGACCACCTCGCCATCGTCCGTCGTCACCACCGCGTCAAATCGCTCCGGATGTTTAACCGGGAACAGAAGAAAGGACAACTGTCCGTCCGGCAGATCGGCCAGAGCCGCATCGGGAAACCAAATGGTATCGGGCAAGCCGATGCATACCTGTTCGTCGGGCGGGATCAACGGCAGCGCCCGGAACAGAGCATCGCAAAGCCCGGCAGGTTGCGGTTGAACGGCGTAGAAGATATTGGCCGAGAGGGCATGTGCGCCGAAATAGTTCAGAATGTCCGCTTTACCCGGCGAGATAACAAAACAAATCTTGTCGACGCCCGCTTTGACCATGCGCTCGACAAGATACTCACTGACGGCACGCGGCCTCTCGCTCGCTCCTTCGAGAAAACTGCCGACCGGCAACAATTCTTTCGAGAAGGCAAGCGGTTGAATGCGGCTTCCAGTGCCCGCCGCCGGTATGATTCCCCACATGTCAAGCTCTCTCCGCGGTTAGCACGACTGTTTCGTCCACCGGACTAGACCCCGGTAACGCATCAAGTAACTTGACGAAGCGTTGAGCACGGAGCTGAGCCGTGTGGCACGACAGGGCGCGCTCTCTTGCCCGCGCCCCAATGCGACCCAGCTGATGAGGATCATCGGAGATCGCTCTGATTGCCTCGGCCGTCGATTCCACAAGCAGTATTTCCTCTCCGGGCGTGAAGAATGTGTCGAGACCTTCCCAGTTATCACTGACCACTGCCGTACCGCACGCCGCGGCCTCAAAAAGGCGCCCCGACGGGCAGTATCCCATCGCTGCCATGGATCCGCGGGTGATGTTCAACGTTAGTGGGGAGGATGAGTAAAACGCCCGATGATCCGCGGGCGGCACATGGTCAATGAACCGAATGTTCTTCGGCCATGATTGTGTGTCCGGGTACATGGCGCCTCCGATCAGGAACGGCAGATCTCCGAGCTTCTCCGCGGGTTTCACTAATAAATTTTCGAGCGCTTGTTGACGGTCCGCCGCATAAGTACCCAAGTAAGAGAGCCGCGAAGCAAACTTACTCTCGGCCGGTACGCGATAGTAAACGTCCGGATCTACCCATCCGTAAAGTGCCTCTGCCCGTTGGGCTCCCAAGACATTACGAAGCCGCTCCAAAGCAAGGCCCCCGGTGTAACTGAACACGATGTCGAAGCCGGCAAATCCGCCTTCCGGAAGATACGGGACGGATTCTCCCTTCGCCAGCTGACTCAATGTGACAGGTGTGTCCATGTCATAGAACGCTTTCCGCGAGACTGGAGACTCGCGAACGAGTTCAGAAGCCGCTTTCCCGTCCTGACAATACGACGTGACCATGCCGACGTCGGCGTCAGAGAGCGCACGCGCCGAGTGCGGAAGGACACTGTCCCAGTCCGGATAAACGTGTACCGTCGCACTGGGGAGAGAAATCAAATCCCGGTGAGAAGCATAGTAGGGCGTGTCTCGTTCGAAGAAGTGAACCTCGTGACCCATATTGTGCAAGGCCTGGAAGAGGCCGCGAAGCAGAGTGGCATGTCCATTGCCCCACGAAGAGGTCACTGACAAACCAAAGATGACGATTTTCATCGGGTCAGGTAAGCCTAACGAACTTTGAATTTGTAGAACATCTGGACACTGACGTTTCCGTTGTAATCCCGTAGTCCAACACCAGAGAACTTCGGCGTGATCGCCCATTCGATTCTGATGATCTGCGAGTTTGTCTGAGTGACATCCGTTATGTAAGTAAAGGTGATGTTGCTCGCAATCTTCTGTTGCAGTGTGACTTTGGCCGTCGGCTGTCCATTGCTGCCAGCGACGGAAGGGTCGATTTTTAACGCACTCAAGCCGAATACGCGTTGAACACGGCTCGCAAGCGGATTCGCCACCGCTTGCCCCAGAATCGCCGACTGTCCCATCTGACTGAATGATTGCTGCGGAGGAGTCGGCTGATGGGCGGCAATGGTTGGATCGTTAGGCGTCGTATTCGTGGCGAGCAGCGACACGATTTGCGAAAACGTGAGCGGCGGATCGGAGCGATAGCTCAGCTGGAGATTATTAATCGGACCAGCTACACCGAGCACAACGTCAACGTTTTGCGCGATTGTTTCCAACGAGACGTTCAGGACGGGTTGAATCGCGTTCGGGTTGTAGAAGTTAACGGTTCCGGTATTGACGGTGTATTTGTTGCCGAAGAACACCAATTCACCATCGGTGACAGTTACCCGACCCAGCATCCCGGGTGAAATCGCTGTTCCTCGAACGGCCAGATTCGCTTCGATTGAGAGGCGGTCGGCGTAAGTGGTAACAACCCGCACATCCGGAGCGGTTAAGATCCGCAGTTCAAGCCGCATCGCCGCCAACAATGGGGAAGGCGCGCTGGGTACCGAAGGCGGAGTTGACGCGGTCGATAAAAACGATCCGGCGTCGCTCGATGAGCCATACGCGATCCGCTGAACGGTCACGGTCCCACTCACAAGAGAACGACGGGTATTGCCGATCAAGGAGATGTCAGCGTCGCCAGTCACACTGATCCCCGAGTAGCGCACGCGAACTTTATTCGCGCTCGCCTCCAGATTGAAGTTCATCGAGTTGCCGGTGTATCCCACAAAACCTGTGAGAGCAATCTTTCCTCCGCCGCTCTCTCCCGTCAGGTTCTGAATGGTTGCGTTTGTGCCGTTTAGCAGGATAACTCCGTTGGCATTCGAGATTCCATTCGGCGAGTCCGCGTAGTTCACAGTCGCATTTCGGAGTTCCACACGACCATTGACAAGCGGATTAGACGTGGTTCCACGAATGACGGCGTTCATAGCCAGGTTTCCTGAAGAATAGAAATCCCGACTAACATCCTGGAGAACTTTGAGGTCGGCATTGGCGTCGACATTCAGTGAAAGAGGCGAGCGACTCTCCGCCATGTTTAGCCCGCCGCTGGCTTTGATACTCGTGCCCGGTCCCGTGATCTGAAAGTGTTCCACTGCTATGTTCGAGTGATTCAGGGCAATCACGATGGGCCCCTCGTTGTGAAGATCCACACTTCTCGTCGCCGGCGCCCCTGTTGGTGAGCCTTTCGGTCGCGTGACGAATTGAAGCTGATCCAGTTGAAGCCTTGCAGTCAAAGCATCCGTTCGAAGCAGCGGTCCGTTAAGCGAGGCCTTACCTTCCACGACGGCGTCGAAGGCCGGCCTCACGGCAGGATCGCCTTCGATAAAAGGGGCGAGATTCGAGTAGTGAATATTGCCAAACGTCAGCGTTGCTTGTGTTTGATAGTCGCCTGCTAGTTGAGAAGTGCCGGCCAGACGCACCTCGCTTTTCGCCAGGTCGGAGTTGAGTTGGAAACTCACATTCTGGCCAGTGCTTTTCGCGGTAAATTCCGCCTGGCCGAGATTGGCTTCATTTACTCTCAATCGCTTCGCCGCTACGTTGGCATCCAGTTGCGAAAACAGCAGCTCGCGCCGGCCATTTCGCTCGCGCACATTTGCCGACAGATTGGCTGCGATTTGCAGAGTTCCAGCCAGCCCAGGCTTTGCTTGCATGACGTGATGTACCTTTGCAAGTTGCAGTTCCGAGCTGTCCACCTTCAACGTCAACGCGCCCGAATTTAGATCTCCGACGGGATGTGAGTAAGAACCGTTCAACGTAACCCGGCCCGCGGGAACATCCAGTTGAATCGAGGGAATCTGAACAGCGGTGTTCGCATAATGCACGCTGCCGCTTAGTCGATCGAGAGGTTCGCCATAGACGCTAGCACGTGCGAACTGGAACTGTAGGTTGGCATCGGGAGTCTGCATGGTGCCAGCCACGTGGGCCTCGGCGGAGAGCTCCCCCGCCACCGGAACGGCGCCTTGTCCGACTATTTGAAGGGCCTTCTGAACCGCGAGATTCTGTATGTGCGCATCCGCCA
The DNA here is from genome assembly GCA_045807965.1 of Bryobacteraceae bacterium. Classification (GTDB taxonomy): domain Bacteria; phylum Acidobacteriota; class Terriglobia; order Bryobacterales; family Bryobacteraceae; genus Bog-105. The sequence continues at coordinate 5,694 of JBJMGJ010000388.1, forward strand.
CCGTTGGATAGTTCGCCGCAAGCGTCGTTCTTCCGTCAACAGAAACATTGGACCCGGCGAAGTCTGAGCGAACCTGGTAAGTAACGTCTTGGCCGGCCGTCCGCGCCGTGGCGGTCAGGTCTCCGGCGTTCTGGTTCTGCAAACGTAGCGCTCCCGCCTTGAAGTCCGCCGTCACGTTCCTGATGACGAATTGTGTCTGTTCGCCGGACTTGGTCAGATCCCCCCTGGCGTCGGCCGAAAGCTGTATGAGGCCGGCAGTCCCGGGCGACCTCTTCTGGAGAGCAACCAAGTTGGCGAGTTGGACATTATTCGTCGCGACGTGAACCTGCGCGCGACCGGTTGCAAAGCTGTCCGGCGGATGCTGGAACGTTCCATTCGCAGCCAGCGTTCCGCCGCCAGCCGCCACCTCGAAACGATTGAGCGTGATCAACTGATCCGCAAGCGTGGCGTTAACGAGAACATGATCGATTGGCTGTTGGTAAGCGCTTGCATTCATCACTTGCAAATTGGCGTTGCCAAGCGGATTACCATACGTGCCATTAATATGGACATCTCCATTCAGTTCGCCCGAAGCCGGTATATTGGCCTGACCCGCCAGAGCGAGTAAGTCAGCGACATCACCGTTGCGCAAGCTCAGGTTCGCGGTCAGAGGAGATTGCGCGACGGGAGTCCATTTCTTTAGGGCAATATTGGCGTCAAACCCGGTGCGCAGACGGCCGCGCGCCAGCACTCCATCGGTCACGGCCGCGTTTATTTCGGACGCTGCGAGATTCAGGCCTAATTGGTCGAACGAACGCCCCTCGACAGCAAAGTGATCCAGGCCAAGGTGACCGACGACTTGCGGAGCGGAGAGCTTTCCTTTCACCTGAGCCCTAAGTGACAGCGCGCCCCCTTGCAATTCAACGGGAAGTGAATCCACCGGCTTCGCCGCGCCGAAGTTTGCCGCCGGCAAGAAGTCGGCTAGATTTCGCGAGTTTAGATCAATGTCGAGCTCCCGATTGAGCGTGCCTGCCATCGTGACACGCGAATGCGGAAGGGCGATAAATGAGTCACCGAGGTCGACAGTGTCATGCGGGCCGTTGTACTTGACGTTGAGCCGTCCGCTAACGGGGACGCCACGAACGCCGGGAACGATCGTCAGATTCGTCTCCGCCGTATACCCTGACGTACCCTTTGCTTTCAGGTCGGCACGCGCCCGAAGGGAGCCCTGCATGGATCCGTCATATCCGATCGGCTTACCGATAACCGAGCTAACGAGAACCGGAAGCGAGAAATTGCGGAGAGCACCTTCCACGCTCAGATTTTGCATCTTCTCCAGGAACACCTTGGCCCATAAAGCGCCACCCGCGACGTTCAGCCTGAGCCCGTCCAGGCTCAACAGGAACGGGTCCGCATGAAAAGGTGAATACAGCGAAATATCGGTAAGCCGGGTCGTCCCGCTCTGTATGGACAGCCCGCGAGAATTGATATGGCCATCTACGGCGTAATTATTCTGGGCGTCCAATCGAGCCGTGCCGTTGGCTTCTAGCGCCCCGGAGGTTTGAACACCTGAGACAGCGAATAGACTCGCAAGTTCATTCAACGCGAAATTGGAGTTGAACGCCACGGCGCTCGTCTTGCCCGGTTCAAGTGTTCCCGAAGCCTGGAATGTCGTTGCACCTAAGCCGAGATGAGCGCTTTCGATCTGGACCACATTGGCGTTCGAATCAATCCGAACCGAAGCTTCGGCGTTCATTCTTTTGGGCGCGAGCCGGGACCCGAGATGCATGGGCAAAGCAAAGCTTCGTTGCATTTCCGGCATAGACACGGCCAGGTTCAATCGCGCAGAAATCTTCGGCGCTTTCATATTCTGAAGCGAAGCATTCAACGTGATCTGTGATTCCTCCGTAGTCACTTTCACATCGGACACTTGGATCGCATCTCTCTGAAGAGTGATGGGAACGCTCACGTGTACCGGCAGCGGCGTGGCGTTCGGCCCGCCGGTGATAAGCAGAGGATCGATCGTTAGTTTCCCCTGATAGCTTGGGTTCAGCTGATTGTAGTCAAGCAGGATTCGCAGGTTTTCGCCTCGCGCGCTGAAAGCGGTTTTCTGCTGAGCAAATTGAAGCAGTCCGTCTTGGACATTGAACTGTCCGACGGCCAAATTGACCACGGTTTCTAAGCCGGAGGTCTCGTTAGTCGATTTCTTTTTGACCTTCGGTTGGGGGATGTTCGTGGTTCCGTCTGGGAAAACGATGAGATTGATCTGCGGACGTTCTATCCCGAGATAACGAATGTCCACAGCTTTCTTCAGACCCGAAAAGAGCTTCAGGCGGACCTCGAGCAGAGCGACTCGCGCCAGCGGATCACTACCCTTCGGCTCATTCCCATGGAGAACAAAGTTCCGTATGCGAGCCGTCAGGTGTGTCCAATCAAATTCAAAGGACTGCAATTCTGCGACGCCGCCCGTTGACTCTTCCGTGACCTCGACAATTTTTCCGCGAACGAAGTTCGCAAACCAGGCGCTCTGCAATACCAGGATGGCCGCCACGATCACAACGACGACCAATCCGGCGAGAGAGCCCGCAATTGTCAACAGGATCTTCTTCCGCTTGCTCATCGCAAACTCTCCTCCGCGATCTCTACTTTTCCTTCCTTCCGATGATCATCCAGCCAGGCGAAGAACAATTTGTTCACCTTCTCCCCAACGAGAATGTCGTGAATCTGTTCGCGCAAGGCATCCAGCGAACTGTTGGCCGGATTCGCCTTTTTCAATGCCGCCAGGTGGTCGCGATAATACTCCTCGACTTCCTCGTCGTTGACAAGAACGGCGGGACGGAACCGCAAATCGACAAACCGAAGGACCGTCAATTGCCATTGGAACTCGAATCGAAGGTCAGGCTCCACTAAGCCGTAATGAGCCAATGCTTGATTGAATGCCGCCTGGGTCTTGTAATGCTCTTTCTTTAGGTTTGCAATTTGTGTGTCCGCTTCGTCCCAGCCCGCGCGAGGATAGCCTCCGACCTGGATTTCTTGCCGAATAAATGCCTGGTCAATCAGACGCTTGGCGGCATCACGGCGAAGCTTGTTTCCTAAATTGAGCGGCTCATCATTGAGAAACTCAGTGACGCGAACGATGCGGTCGATGTCGCTGTCCTTGATGATGGCGTTTCCCACTCTGACGGCAATCCGGTCGATGATCACGGCCGAAAGCGTGAAAGAGAAAAGAAGCGCTAGGGTAGAAGTGCGGCGCAGCATGTCAGAATGCTTGCCCGATGGAGAAGAAAAATTGGAAATGACTTAAGCGCTGCGGACTCGCTGTGCAACTGGGCGTCACCCCGATATTTGCCGGGGTGCAACCAATCAGATCCTGAATGGTCTCGTTCCGGTTGAAGCCCTGGTAGGCAGGTGGATTCAGCGTGTACGCAACGTCCATGCGCACGGGCCCAAGCGGTGTTTTATATCGAATCCCGAATCCCGCGGCCTGAACAGCGTAGTTGAAGTCCTGGTTTCCGTTCTGCCGGTAGCGAAGCGCGATATCGCCGAAGTTGGTGTAGATATTCCCCATGTCGTGGAATAGAACACCGCTGATGTTCGGGCGTATCAAGGGGAACCGCAGTTCCAGATTGTTGAAGAACAGCCCATTACCCCCAATCGGGAATCCCGTAGCAACAGCTTCGGGTTTTCCAGGGCTGGCCGGCGTTCCAATATCACGTGGACCGGCCTGATTGTCTCCAAATCCGCGCATGGAAACTCCACCGCCGCCGAAGAACCGCTCTGGAAGCGGGATTGCCTCGAAACGCGTCAGGCCCGCCGCGATATTAAATGGAATAACAGCGCCGAGTTGAGTCTGGCGAGCAAACACCAGATTCCGTCCGATCGAAGTATATGTGGCGTTCCTCGCCAGGACGCGATAAAAGCTTCTCTGGGATCCGAAGAAGTTGCCGGCCAGCCCTGCGTCGACAGTATTCCAAAATCCGCGGTGGGCGTCCGCGGGGTTGTCCCGGTGGTCTTGGATATAACTGGCAGAGAGCAGTCCGATCCGCACTGGCTGTAACAGAGACGGAATCAACAATGAAGGAATCTGAATATTCCCCGTGCTAACACGTCTGTACGCAAATCGCAGCAACAACGTAGAAGCCCTGTTCAAGTGTTGTGACACCTGCACCGCAGCCTCGGCGCGTCGCGACGAAAAGGTTTGGACGTCCTGAGTCGTGTTGTACAACACAGAGAAAGTAAGGGTCCGGTTGAACGAGCCTAACAACCGCGGGACGATGTAGTTGATACTCTCGCGCTGCTCCAGGTTCGAATAACGAGTCTGAAGCGATAGAGTCTGTCCGCGCCCTAAGAAGTTGACTCGACTCACATCAAAAGCGACAATCGGCGAGACCCCATTCGAGCCGCCAGCATTACTCAGGTTATTCGTTGTTCCGCCGAATCGCCCGACCTGCAATCCCAA
>JBJMGJ010000389.1:0-3663 GCA_045807965.1 Bryobacteraceae bacterium
CCCCGGATCAACCTGCTTAGCTGGTACATCTACGTCCTTGGCGCTATTTTTACCCTTTACGCCATCATTCGCGGCGGCGTTGATACGGGCTGGACATTCTACGCGCCCTACAGCAGTACTTACTCGAACTCATACGTTTTAGCTGCGGCGTTCGGTGTATTTACGTCGGGCTTCTCCTCTATTCTGACCGGCCTTAATTTCATCGTCACAGTGCACAAGATGCGCGCACCTGGTATGACATGGTCGCGCTTACCGCTTTTTGTCTGGTCAAATTATGCAACCGGGCTGATTCAGGTCCTCGGTACGCCAGTCATAGCTATCACGCTCCTACTGCTGGCATTCGAACGGATTGCGCATGTGGGTATTTTTGACCCCAACATTGGCGGCGACCCGATCTTATTTCAGCACCTGTTTTGGTTCTACTCACACCCTGCCGTCTACATCATGATCCTCCCCGGCATGGGTGTGATCAGCGAGATTATGGCCTGCTTCTCGAAAAAGCGGATATTCGGTTATAACTTCGTCGCATTTTCGAGCATGGCAATCGCGGTATTGAGCTTTGTAGTTTGGGGCCACCACATGTTCGTCACGGGCGAGAGCATGTATACCAGTGTTGCCTTCTCATTTCTCAGCTTTCTGGTAGCCGTGCCCTCGGCCATTAAGGTCTTCAACTGGACGGCTACGATGTATAAGGGCTCGGTCTCATTCGATACACCGATGCTCTACGCGTTCGGTTTTATCGGATTGTTCACCATAGGCGGGTTGACGGGTCTGTACCTTGCCACGCTCGCAACTGACGTCGCGACACACGGTACTTACTTCATAGTTGCGCACTTCCACTACGTCATGGTTGGCGGAATGGTGATGGCCTTCATGGGTGGCTTGCACTACTGGTGGCCGAAGATGACGGGCAGGATGTATCCGGAAGCCTGGTCGAAGTTCGCAGCCCTGATTGTATTTATCGGATTCAACCTGACCTTCTTCCCGCAGTTCATCCTCGGGTACCTCGGGATGCCCCGTAGATACTACTCCTACCCGCCCGAGTTCCAGGCGCTCAACGTCTTATCTACGGCTGGCGCCTCTATCTTGGGCATCGGCTACCTCATTCCGATGGTTTACTTTATCTGGTCACTGAAGTACGGCCCGAAGGCGAGTAAGAACCCCTGGGGTGCAGCTGGGCTGGAATGGCAGATCCAGTCGCCCCCGACTACGTTCAATTTCGACGAGACACCTATCGTGACAGAAGAAGCATACAATTACGGTCCGTTGGAGGAAGTCGTTGGCTGAAACCGTCCTACCCTTAACTCATGCGGAAACGCATGAACCTGTCTCCGACGCCGAGGCGACCGCTAGGCACCTTCGCCATCACTTTGCCACCTCAGAGCAGCAGATGGATGCGGCCACTCTAGGCATGTGGACATTCCTCATCACCGAAGTGCTGTTTTTTGGTGGGATGTTCGCGGCCTACGCGGTTTACCGCAACATGTACTCTGGTGCGTTTGCGAGCACAAGCAAGTACATGGACGTGGTGCTCGGCGGTACCAACACCGGTGTCCTGATCTGCAGCAGCTTGACCATGGCGCTGGCTGTCCGCGCGGCCCAGCTTAGCAAACGAACCGAGCTGATGAGGATGATCGGTCTGACGATGTTCTTCGGATCGATCTTTCTCGTCATCAAAGCCTTCGAGTATCACCATAAGTGGGTCGAGCATCTGGTACCCGGATTCGGGTTCCGCTATGAGGAAGCGCCTTACTACGAGCACAACGCACAGATCCTGTTTTTCCTGTACTTCTGCATGACGGGAATGCACGCCGTCCACATGATCGTCGGACTTGGGCTGCTTACTTATCTGGTGATTCAGGCTTACCGGCGCGTTTACAACGAAAATTATTTCTCACCGGTCGAAATGATCGGTCTGTATTGGCACTTCGTCGACATAGTCTGGATCTTCCTGTTCCCGCTACTGTACCTGATCGGTCATCGAAAATGAGCGCACACGTACCTATCCCCAAAGTAGGAACACTGGTTGCAGTGTTCGCCACGCTGATCATTCTTACCTTTGTAACGACTGCTGTTTCTTATGTGGAGCTTGGTGAGTTCAACGTTATCGTTGCACTGTTGATTGCGCTTACGAAGGCTTCGCTGGTCGCCTGGATTTTCATGGGCGTCCGTTTTACCAGCAATTTGACCAAGCTGTTCGTCGTAGCCGGGCTTGTCTGGCTGACGATCCTGATCTTGATCACGGCGAGCGACTACAACACCCGGCATTGGACCTATCAAGCTCAACCCTGGTCTGACTATAAGGCGGGTGGACGTTAGCACAGCCGTCATTTCCCACTGAATATTGAAGCATCGACCGGCCCCCGGCGCTAAACAGGGGGCCTTTTCTTCGGTAACTGCCTCTGGCCCAGTTTGTCCATTTAGTGACGATATGTGAGCGGAAACGAAAACACGTGTTTCCGAGGGAGAACCCATGACAGAAACCACAAATGACGTGATTACCCGGTACCTGCAAGATGCCATCGCAGCAGAGAAGAGCTTTGAAACGCAGCTGCAGGGATTTGCGAAGGAGGGCGACGATACGGTCGTCCAATCGCTTTTTAATCAGCACGCCGTCGAGACAAGGCGGCAATACGAGAGATTGACGGCCCGGCTGGAAGCGCTGGGAGATAGCACGTCGGGCGCCAAAAGCCTGTTGGCGCACATCTTTGGACTATCGCCAAAAACGGCGCAGATAGGCCACGAGAAGGAAGAGCGCACCACCCAGAACCTGATGATGGCTTATGCCGTGGAGAATAGCGAAATGGCAATGTACGAGGCCTTGGCCACGGTAGCCGACGCGGCCGGTGACGCCCAGACTGCGGCTCTCGCTCGTGAAATCCAGCAAGAAGAGCAGGCGACGGCGGAAAAGATCTGGCGATATCTGCCCACCGCTGCGGTGACCGCCTTGCAACGAGTGGCGGGTGCAACTGGAACATCCAGAACACAATCGACCACCGTTTAGCTAACCAGATCGCCCTGATCGAGCACGAAAGCACTTCGTTCCATTCCCGGGACGGCGTGCTTTCTCCTTTGGGCCAATCAAATTAACGCGCAAGGCTCTCCTCGGCCTCTTTCTCGATACGACCGATGTTGACTGGCATCAGACCGGCACTGTGCAGCTGATCGTTGAGACTCCGAAGCGTCGTTTCCTTGAACCTGACCCACTCGCTCGATCTCTTCTTCAGATCACGGCTTGAATCCAGATAAGTTTGCGTTACTTGGGCGGGCGGAAAGCGATCAGCACTGTCCACGGCGTTGAGGAGGATCGTCATCGCGCGGCTGACAGAAGACAACCCGTGCTCCGGTCCCGACGAGCCGCCCGAAGAGATTTCACCTGACTGGCGTTCTGCCTGAGCGATTGATTCTTTAAGCCTGGATTCTGAAGTTAGGCCGGGTCACGAGCGGCAAGTCTCTGACAAGAATGGAGGATGGAAGAAGACACTCGGGACTGTAGTGTCCCACGAGAGGTGCTGGCTCTTTTATCGGAGGAACGACTGATTCTGCGGGAAACCGGGCGGGCGGTAACGCCGTTTGGAGGCGTGGCGGTTTTTGTGGCCTACTTGCGCAAGGTTGGCTTCGTGGAGAAGCTCAGGCAATGCATGCCGATCTGCTGGCGATCGC
>JBJMGJ010000390.1:0-4028 GCA_045807965.1 Bryobacteraceae bacterium
CGCACAAGGCCCGCGGCCTCCTTCCGTTTCGCGTCGGAAATCAAATTGACCGCACCGATCTGATCCGTTTTCCCCCATCGGCTCCAGTTGGAGCATTCGCCGGTCATCCATTTGTCAACCTGGTCCTTTGTTACGGTACGTGATGAGGTCTCGGCGAGACAGAGGAGAGCGGCAACAGACAGAACGAAAAATCCCTTGCACATGCGCTGCATTCTATAACGTGTGCCGCCCTGGACTCCGCGTATACGCAGCTTGACGTCGTTCCGCCAGCCGTGCACTGCTGCCGTGGTGCGAGTGTGCGCCTGGCCTTCAGAACGGCGGGCGTTGCCGACCAGTAAAGCGATCCGTAGATGGCCAGCCGGCCTTCATCCCCGCCACGGGGCAATCGCTTTTTTCACTCTCGCGAGAGCCTCAGCTCCGCATACTCACATTTCAATTCAGCGCACAACGCTTCCACGACCAGTTCATGATCGTCGCGCTGCGGCAATCCCGAAACGGCTATCGATCCAATCACGCCCGAGCCGACGACGGTTATAGGAAACGATCCGCCGTGCGCCGCGAATTCTGTTAGGTTCAGCCCGAAACGGTCAGTCAGGCTCGTATTCATCTGCTGCAGTTCGAGTCCCAATCCATACGAGCTCCGATGAAATCGGGCGACCACATTCGATTTCCTCCGCACCCAATCGGCGTTATCGGGTGTGCTGCCCACCAGCGCGCAGAAAAAGAGCAGCTGCCCGAATCGCCGTATCTCGATTACCAATGGCGCATTCCGGGCTAGTGCCATGTCGCGGAGCCGGCAACCCAATTTCCACCCAGATTCCTCATCGAACGCCGGAAACTTCAACTGCTGTTCCTGCTTGGCAACGATTGTAAGGTCTTCGCTAAGGCCCACGTCACTCACGATATCGCATGTATCGCATTGTGATGGCGAACGCGAGGCACCGCGATTGTCGACCTACCGCCGCAGCATTCGTGCTGTCCCGGTGACTTCGACAGCAGTACTGGGGCTGCAATCGCTGCGCTCATGGTTCCGAGTCGCGATCAAAACACAATCCCACCACGTTGCCCTCCCTTGGCCAGAGTTGCTGGAGCGCACAAGGATAAGAGACGTTCCTTAAGCGCCCAGCGTGTCCCGTAGCAGTGTTGCCGTTTGCCGAATGGCCGTGTAGAAAGACTCAACCGTTGGCGGGTCGTCCAATTCTTCAGCGTCCCAATTGATCACGAAGGAGAAGTAGACCCAGCGGTAGGGGAAATAGAGACCACCGGCGATGGAGCGGGCGTGCGATCCGGGGATGTCCGCGTACCCTGCCTTGCCGAAGGTTGACATGCCGAGCGGGAAGCGGACCAGATAATTAATGTCGCCAAGCGAAAGAATTCTTCTGAACTCCTGGAGTGTCTGACCATGCGTGAAGAACCTTCCCGCAAGTGCGCGAGAGAAGAATGAGACCAGATCGGCAGCGGAAGAAGCGAGCGTCTGCACATCATTCAGGAAAGGGTAAGCAAGCGGTCCGGGGGGTATCGAGAGCAACTCATCCCAGGTAATCGTCATGTAACCGGGGGCGCCAAGCAGATACGCGGCGAAAACGCGTGTGCTGTCCGGGATCATCGTGTTCTTCAGGCCAATGGAAGTAATGAACTTTCTTACATTGGCCGCGCCTGCCTCTTTGAGCACCATGTCGGTACCTGTGTTATCGCTGTGCACGATCATCGCTTCCATGGCGGTGCGCTCACTGACAAGGCCGGAAAGATCGGGCGGATTAAAGACAGGGCTGCCGGGCGAATAGACGTCCTTGTTGAGGGGCAGCTCGTGACTTTCGAGTTGGGCGGTTACCGTCGGAGAATCGAGCTGGCGCAGACGCTCGCAGAGTATGTAGGACTTGTTTGTGCTGGCCGTGAACATTTTGCGGTTCTCGTGAAGCTGAACCGAAAGCTCCGGCCCATAGCCGGTCGAGGGCGCCCAAACCTTAAGGGCTGTACGACCCGGCAGATCTCTGAATAGATCCTGGATTTCCCGAGCGAGCTCGTTGTAGTCATTCGAGCCGCGGCGGTCTGGTCCGCGACCCTTCGCGAAGGATGAGCTAGCGGCTAAGGTGGCGCCGCTTGCGACAGAGGTCAACAACGCTCTCCGGCTTTTGTTCATAGGTCCCAATTGTAGGCGCAATGGGGGAATCCCGGATGGGTCAGAAGTACTGTTCATGCGATGTATGGTCGGACATTTCGGCCTCGATTCGCTGATGTCCATCGGCTCAGAAACGCGTGTTTTTGTTTCTGCTCTCCGTATTTTTCAAAGTTGTCGGTCGCTGGTTGCACTCGGCAAGCTGGGTGGGGAAAAAGGCGGGAAGGCAAGGGCACAAGCTCTTTCACCAGCGAAGCGCAGCATGATTGCGAAGAAAGCTGCTGAGGCGCGATGGAAATCCTACCGTGGGTCTAAGCCCGGGAGGTAGGGATACTCAAACAGATCAGGCATGGGCGGCTTTGGCTCTCTGGTTTGCTCCCTAATTTTTTTCAGAACGGTACTGGCCACGTACGCTCGTCCGCGTTTCTCTCCATCTGGAACAAAAGCCCGTGGTCTACAAGTAGCTTGAAATCGCGGCTGGCCACAGCGTCAGCAATTTCGGCAATGCCGCGATACGTTGAGTTGCGGACCTTATAGCCCATGGTTGCGTCCGAGAGAGCATAAATGACACGTTCTGGCAGTCCTTTCGTTTGATTTACTGCTCGAGACGGTCCCATAGCCTCTCAGTCTCTTTCGTTCGCCTCAGCAATGTGCTGGCTTGGGCGTGGTGCGCTGCGATTGAGAAGTCGAGCCACGGTCGTGCATGATCGGGACACGACTTCTCTTGCAGAATTGCCATTCGCGGTCGGTAGATCACGTTAGCCCTTGCAGTGATAGCGAAAGGTTGTGCGAACCGGGTCTTGCTCGTCAGTCGACATTTGCATCTCAAGCGATGCGACTCGTGTCGATACGTAATTGTGTCATCCAGCAACAACGAGCAGCCAGAACTACGCTTCCAGCAATTGCGGCAATACTGCGAAAAGGATGCGTTCATCGATCCGGAGAACTTCCGATGCACAATTGGAGGCGTTCCTTTGGACACGTGCAGCTTGCATCCGGTTAACGACGGTACGAGACGCTCGGGAGAGTTGCCCGTTCGAGGCGGCCTCGCGTTCGTGGGTGAATCTTACGATTCAGGATCAATCAACCGCGGCGCCGATTCAATCTCATCAGGTGACTTCCGATTGATGTTTGTCGGGTATGACTACGGGAATGGCGCATCCGGTCTGATCGATCGGAGAACAAGCATCCAGGCTTACGACCGATCACCCAATCCGCATTACAAAGGCATCATTAAGATGCTGATGGAGATCTATCAAACAAAGTGTTCTTCAGAAGCCGAGAGGGAACTCTGGCTCCCATTGCTGAAGAGGATGGTCCAGACGAATGCCACAAGATGTTGTGCACCCAAACAGGGTCGGATGCGATGCCGCACTGACCGCGCAGCGAGGATCGCCTGTCGGCCGCATTTTCGAAAAGAGATAGAAATCCTCAGGCCGACGTTGATCATCTTCCACGGCGCCAAATTGAGGGCAGCGTTTTTGGATTGGGTAAGAAGTGAGAGCCTGAAAGCCAGTTCAGCATCGGGACAAGAACTCCCCCTTTATTCTGTCGATTTCGGCAATTTCTCCAGTACAGCCTTATTCTGCTCCCACCCCGCGTACGGACACCTGGGACGGCAATGGAACAGCATTGTCCTCCCTTCCTTCGACTGGCTGAGGAGAACGGGTCGGATGCCCAATGTCGAGGCATGTTGGGAGCCATATTCTCGCCAGGATTGGCCCGCCATCTAATCTAATAAGAACTCGCCCTGTCGGACTTCTTCGGATTGTCACTGATTCTATACAACCCAGAACTCACCTGTTTCGGATAGACTAAACGGTGCGCCGCGCCAGGAAACTGGGCCGCTGGAGGTACCGATGATGCCGAAGCTTCCGCAAGCCGTGATCGACATGATGGCCGAACGGTCTCA
>JBJMGJ010000391.1:0-3294 GCA_045807965.1 Bryobacteraceae bacterium
CGCATTCGCAGAGCTCTGGAACCTGGGCGGACTGTATATGGAACACAGGCGGATTGCTGAAGCCGTGGCGCTGTTCCAACGTTGCCTCCGTGTAAGTGACGCTTCTCCCTTCGATCCGGTAATGAAGGTGGGAACCCTTCTGGCTCTGGCGGTCTCCTACGCGAAATTGAGTGATCGCGAACTCGCCACGAACAGTTTCGACCGGGCCACACATCTTGTGGATTCCCTACCGCCCGGCTTCCGGCTCCCTTTAGGAAGGCCGCTTTATTACCAATACGCGTGATTCCTTCGAGATATCGGGCAGAAGCAGAGGGCGAAGGATATAGATGACACGGCCGAGCAATTGTTTGGTAAGGACCGATCAGGAATGACTGTAGCGCTCGACAGTCTCTTCTCCAGATCGAGAAAACAGTGAGAGGTGACGCGCGGACTTCGGATTCTCCGACTGTAACCGGAAGGTCCATTTCATTGAGAACTACACGATGACCCCTGATCTACTCAACCTTGTACGCGAGTAGCCAGTCTTGTCTCCTCGCGCGCGTGAGGGGTACAAATATGCGAATCATTTGCTGCTGTATCCAGTAAGCGACGGGCGACATCATCTCCTTTCTTTGGGCATTGCGCCGACCGAGAGCGATTACCTTGTCCGTGCGAGGTCGGCGCTGCCGCTCGAAATGGGCAAAGACCCGGTCCAGTGCCACACCCTGCGAGTCGCGGAGTAACTTGGCCAGGAACTGAGCGTCTTCGAGCGCCATAGAAGCGCCCTGACCAGAATGCGGCGCCACTGCATGAGCAGCATCGCCGATCAGGATCGTCCGACCAACGCTCCACCCAGGCAGGCTGGGAACGTCGTGGATGGCGATGTTGAGCATCGCCTCCGCTGATTGGATAAGCTGTGGAACCGGCTCCGCCCATTGCCCGTGCAGTTCGATGAGCCGACGCCGAAGTTCGGCTTGTCCTGCCGCGCCTATCTGTTCCTTATTTGGAAGCGGAGCGGACGCAGTGCTCCACCACGCAGTACGGGGACCCTCCGCGGTAAGTGCATTAAAATATCCGAAAAACCCATTCTGCCCGAAGATGAAGTGGACTCGCTGATTGGACCGTGCTCTCACGTTGGACTCCACCGAAGGGCTGAACCCGCCCGGCGCCATCATGCCGGTGTATACGGGCTTAGGGGCCGTAGGCATGATGGCCTGCCGCACCTGCGAGCGTATGCCGTCCGCGCCTACGACGAAGTCGCCCTCAGCGCTGTTGCCATCTGAGAACCGCGCCGCGACGGATTTGCCTGGGATGTCCCGCAGAGTAACTAAGCTCTTGTTGAAGTGGATCGGGATTCCTTCTTCCCGGGCCCGCTCCACGAGGACACGATGGAGGTCCGCGCGAGTGATCATGACCGTTGGTTGCCCGTAACGCGCAGGGTCGCCGCCTGGAGACGATGCCAGAACTTCCCCGGCCTGGTTCTCGAACAACCATTCACTCCCGGTGACGCTGGCCTCGCGCACCTGCTGAACGAGATCCACCGCGGCGAGCACGTTCATGCCGTTGGGTGCTAACCCGAGAGCACCGCCCGTCGCAGTCGGACCGGATGTCGCCTCGAAGACCTCAGGCGCAAACCCCGCTCGACGGAGAAAAAGCGCGAGAACGGGGCCAGCGACACCACCGCCAATGATGAGCGCGCGTTTTGCATTCGATAGCATGCACAAACCTCCATACCTGATTATCTTATCCATTAAGCTAATGAGACATTGACATGGAATGGCGTCATCACGCAAGCGGAAAGAACTGGAGCACGCAGTTGGCTTCGAGACTGGCCGGGAGTTGGGCGCTCGCAGTATCCTGTTTCACCAGGCAATCGCCAACATTGCCGGAGTATCTGTCACCGATTTGAAGTGTTTGGATTACATTGAGCGCGTAGGCGATGTGACCGCAGGCGACTTAGCGCGGTTGACGGGGCTCACGACCGGCGCCATCACAGCTGCGATCGATCGTCTGGAGAAGGCGGGCCTGGCGCGGGGAGAACGAAGTCCAACAGACCGCCGGAAAGTGTTCATACGTTTATGCGAGTCGTCGGCGATGGCACGAATCGCTCCGTTTTACGAGGCTCTTGGCCGGGAATCGGCGCAAATGGTCAGCCGATACACTACTGCTCAACTCGAGACCATCAAGGATTTCTGTGAGAGGTGCATTGAGATCATGCGGCGACAAACCGAGGCGGTACGAGCCTCCGCGAGTAAGGAACCATGAACGCGCTTGGGTGTTGAGTTGTGGGCCACCGGCCGTACGGACCTTAAAGCATGATGGCAGGCTCGTCCTGCCGCGGATTTTGACCTACCTGGAAGGCTCATGGCCGTCTTCTGTTTTGGGTGGCCCCAATCTGAATACTAACTTCGGCGGCCACCAGAGTACAAACCGCAGCGCAGAGGATCACGATGGCGGATCCGTCAGCATTCAAACGATCTATCGCCGGCACAGAAAACAGCATCCTGGTAGAGACAAAGGTGGTCGTTAGCGCGTAGCTCCTGATCATCATCCACGCTGATGATGGATGTAACTTGGCCGCCGGACGATGAGCCATGCCATCCCGGTTGCCACAGCCCAGTGCCTTCCCTCGTAGCTGGATGGGCGAGCAATCCTGATTGGGCTCGAAGGTCGCAAGGCTTGGTCAATTTTCGTCAGTTGGATCGGTTTGGCGAGCGAGTCCCTTTGCCGAGGACTCGGCTCCTGGTGGTTCACGGAACGGTTCCACCGAAATGCGCTCGTAACACACTTCCAGCACGGTGAGGTATTCTGTCCCACCCGGAGCTTGCAGAACTACGCGATCGCCCGCCCTCGACTTTATCAACGCGCGCCCTAGAGGCGACACCCAACTGATGTGGTTCCGGTTGAGATCGACCTCGTCGGTGCCTACGATGCTCACCACTCGCTCCGTTCCGGCAGCATTAGCGTAGCGGACGGTCGCGCCAAAGAATGCCATCGCAGCCGCCTGCCCCGCTCGCGGAGCCTCCGGGTCGATGACTTCCGCCGATTCGATTTGCCTGGTGAGAAAGCGAATCCGACTATCGATCTGGCGAAGGCGCCGCTTGCCATAGTGATAGTCGGCGTTTTCACTGCGATCGCCGTTGCTCGCAGCCCACGCCACCACCTCCGTCACGGCCGGGCGTTCCCTGGTGACCAGAAACCGGTGTTCCTCTTTCAGGCGCTGCAGCCCGCTCGGCGTTATGTAGTTCTTGCTTTGCGTAGCGGGTTCGTGAGCTTGCGGTTTTCTCGTAAACCCTTTTCGCATATCTTAGTCAG
>JBJMGJ010000392.1:0-7068 GCA_045807965.1 Bryobacteraceae bacterium
GACGGCCCAACAAGACAATCCAATGACGCTGACGTTCAGATGCCCAATGGAACTGGACGGATTGCTGCCACCGCCGGTGCCGGCAGCGCTCGGTCTGCCTGACTGGCTCAAGGCGATGCCGCCGCAGGCGTTCAATGTGGTCAACGCGCGGGTGGGCGACACGGTCAAGCGTTGTCCGCCTTTTATTGACGCCATGACCTGCGGCTTCTTGATCCCGTTGATCTGTGACCTGAAAGTCGAGAACGGCGAATTCACCTGGGACAACGATCTGCCGCCAGGCGGAGAAGTCAACTTCGTGCGCTCACCGGTCGGATTCCACGACGCGAGCCAGGTCAGCGGCACGCCGTTGTTTGACGCGGACCGCTTCCTGATCAAATTCCATAATCTCTGGACGATCGAGGCGCCGGACGGCTACGCGCTGCTGTTCACGCATCCGATCAACCGTTTCGACCTGCCGTTCACCACGTTGACCGGTTTGGTTGACTGCGACCGCTACCACGACAATTGGATTCATTTTCCGGCGCACTGGCATGACGCGAACTTCAGTGGCGTGTTGCCGAAAGGCACGCCGGTCGCGCAATGTGTGCCGGTCAAGAGGGAAAGTTGGGTGGCACGCACCGCGACATTCACCAAAGAGGAGACGCAACGGGCACACGATCTCACGACTGCGATCTACCGCGAGCCCGGAATCTATCGGCGGCAATTCCGGGCGTAGGGAAAACGTCAGATCTTTTCAACGCGCAAAAATTTCGCGACGACACTCGGCCGCAGGAAGAAACGGCCGTGCGAGGCGGCGGCGAGCGACGTGATCGCCTGCCCAGCCAACTCCGGAGCGCCACGCGTTGCGGCCCGGAGGCTCGCTTCTCCCGCCTCGCGGTCTCCCATTTCCAGCAGGCATACGCCGAGATTATTCCGCGAAACCCTGTCGTCGGGCCGTAATCCGAGTGCACGCAGATACATATCGGCGGCGGCGGCATATTCGCCGTCCAGAGCCATCACCTTGGCCAGCGCCGTCAGCACATCAGGCCGCTCCGGCGCCGCCGCGCGCACCTGCAAAAACATAGCGCGAGCCTCGGCACGGTTGTTGCGTTTGACATGGAGGTATCCAAGCTCCATTCGCAGCTCGACTGCGTCGGGCGTGAGCGCAAGTCCGCTTTCGAGCACCGCGATGGCGTCGTCGAGGCGTCCAATCTTGGCGAGCTGGCCGGCATGTTCGAGAAACGCCGGCGGAAACGGCTGCCGCCGTGCCGTAGTTTGGCGCAATTGATCAAGTGCCTCGTCAAATCGCCCGGCGGCGGCCAATGCCCCCGCAAGCAGCGTTTCGATCGCTGGATCATCGCCGCGATGCGCCGCCCGCTCCAAAGGCACGATCGCCTCGGCGGCGCGGTTCTGCATCAGCAGCGCGCGTCCGAGAACTTGCGCCGCGAGCGCATTGCCTCTGTTCGACTTCAATACGCCCGAGGCAAGGCGCTCAGCCTCATTGGGACGCTGCATTCGCAGCGCAAAAACCGCGCTTTCGAGTGCGCGATTGCTGGGGCTCGGCCCTTGGGCGGTGGAAGGATGCGGGGGGCGCTTCGACATCGACCTCGACAATAAACAATAAGCAAGATTACAAACAACAAGCAAGATTACGCCAATTGGACGGTTCACACGCACGATGCCAGCGCTAACAATGCTAGCTACGCATCAATCTCGATCGTTTTTTGGCATGAAACGTCTTACTGCCACGTCGAGAACATCGAGCGTGCCAGAAAAGGGCGAATTAGTTACACATTAATAGAAGCGTTGGTTCCCAAAGCTTGCGAGGGTATCCTAAGGGAGGGAATCTGGAATTTCCTGTGAAGCGGCGCAGCGGGACTGCCGCTCCCTCGCAGTGGAGCGCAGCGCATATTGGCGGGACAATGCGCCTCTATCATGTGTTCTGCAGGAAGCGCGATGGCCTGCCACCCGAAGCCCGTTAGGGCTGAGGATGGCGGAGACGGAGGGATTCGAACCCTCGATAGGGCTTTACAACCCTATAACGGTTTAGCAAACCGCCGCCTTCAGCCACTCGGCCACATCTCCCAAAGCCGATATGCCCGACACGGGGGCGAGCCGCAAGCGGCAGATTTTAGGCCGCCGAATTCCAGGCGATTTTAGCGCTTCCCGAAGCATTGGTTCCAAGACAATCCCAATCCGTGCACCCGGAGGGTTAGGAGTCCGGTCACGGCTGTGTTGCGCGTCTCGGGAAGAGGCGGCCAGGACTGGCGACGTTGCTCGGAATTTGGTGAACTTATGTCTGCGCCGCTTTGCGTTGCGCTGTGATTTGCGGAGGTCGTTTGCCGGCCGCCTCTCCGCAACCATTCCCGCGCCAAACGGAACTCATCGAAAATAACATTACAAAACAAGGATTTGAGATGAAAGCTCGATCACGACTGAGTGTTATTTGTGCAACTTCCAAAACGGCCGGACTGGCCCCGATCTGAGCGGTTGCGTGTATAGAAGCCTTCGGTAATTGTGACGTTGCGACGGAGGGGGCATCCCGAGGTCGTCCCGTTTTAGGTGGATCGCTTTAGTCCACCCACACCATCAGCAAGCACTGACAAACAACGACCTTTCCGCCTTCCGTTGTTTTGTTTGTACTGGGTCTTTGTACGCAATCAATGCGCTCGACCCGCGTTGCAATCTCCCAATTTCCTGCTCCGATGATGTCACCGATGAGTCGGTCAAATCCGTGCTCCCGTGGCTAGCGCTGTTGGAAACCGCACCAAAGAATTTGCGCTGACTTCAAGGACTTAAGCTCATTTCCAGTTCCGCTGCGTGTTGTTTGTGCAACACGTCCCGGAAAACAGTCAATAGGAAAGGCCTTGAAGCAGTTCCTTTGTTGCCTGTTGAAATTTGTTCGGTAATTGTCGTGTTGCGACGGAGGGGGGCATCCCGAGTCGTCCCGTTAAGCGGTTCGCTTAAGTCCCTCGCGTCATGCGGGTGTGTCCGAAGACGCGAAACGACTAAGCGGGTTTCAGGGACTAAGGGACCACCTTTGGGGTGTTCACACCCAGCGGAGCCGGAACCTTCCCTACAGAGCAACTTGGAGGTTTAACATGAAGATGGTTAAGAGCCTTATGCTCGGCTCAGCGGCGGGTCTGCTCGCCATGAGTGGGGCGCAGGCAGCTGATCTTCCCGTCAAGGCCAAACCGGTCGAGTACGTGAGGATCTGCTCCCTGTATGGTGCCGGTTTCTTCTACATTCCGGGCACCGACACCTGCCTCAAGCTGGGTGGTTATCTGCGCGTTGACACGACATTCAACGGCAGCATCTACGATCAGCCGGCCTGGTCTGGTGATCTCGGTCAGCAGAACCGCTATCGCGATTACTTCGCTGCCCGTTCGCGTATGGCGCTCACGGTTGATACCCGTACCGCCACCGAATACGGCGTGGTCCGTACCTTCGCCCAAGCTGACTTCCAGTTCACCACCTTTAACAGCAACAGCGTTAACCCCAACTCTTTCATTGCAAACGCCGCCGGCAATGGCCTCAGCGGTCTGCTGGGCAACGTCGGCGAAGGCTATGTCGCGGTGGAATTGGTGTTCATCCAGTTCGCCGGTTTCACCTTCGGTAAATCGGCCTCGGCCTATGCGACGCCTTGGCATGGTTATCCGGGCAACAACAGCTCGTTCCTGCTCGGCGGTCATACCACCGTCACCGGCATCAACAATATCCAGTACACCGCCCAGTTCGGCAACGGCGTGTCCGGCACCATCGGTTTGGAAGACTCGGTCGCGTTCGAACGTACCGCTCTCTTAAACCTGGGGAATGGCCTCAATGCGACTGGTATTAACGGCACCGCTTACGGCGGCAGCCATGCTCCTGACATCGCCGGCAACATCCGCCTCGATCAGGCCTGGGGTCTGTTCCAGATTTCGGCTGCGGCGCATGACGTGAATGCGGCGTACAATATTCTGGCGCCGTCCGTCATTGGCGGATTTGTCGTTCCGAACAACTTGTCGGAAATCAGCGGTCACCCGACGGACAAGTGGGGTGGTGCGGTGATGGCTGCGTTGCAGATCAAGAACATTCCGTGGGGTGTCGGCGACGACATCAAGCTGGATGCGTCCTTTTCAAAGGGTATGACGAAGCAGGTGATCGCCACCGACTCAGGTTCGCCCAGCTTCGCGATGTTCGGCGGCAGCGGCATTGGCTACCAGAGCATTGGCTTCGGCGCGACCACGGATGCGGTCTATCTTCCGGCCATCTTTGGCGGGACTGGCGATCTGAAGCTGACGACTGCCTATGGTATCCGTGGTGCGTACAACCACAACTGGGATCCATACTGGTCGTCGAGCCTGTTCGGCAGCTGGTCCGCCGTGCGCTATGGCGGCAATGAGTTCGACATCACCACTGCCAAGGGCCAGTATTGCCGTGCCTACAGCCTGAGCAATCCTGGTTTAAAGTCTGCGGATTTCAGCTGCAACCCGAACTACGACGTCTCGCAGCTCGGTGTTGTCACCCGCTGGACTCCTGTCAAGAACCTGACGTTCTCGGCGGAAGTCATGTGGTTCCACCTCAACCAGAACTTCACTGGTACTTCGGTGCTGACGCCTGCGGCTCCGAAGCCGATCGCCACCTACGAGTTCAAGGACCAGGACACTGTGGCTCTCAACGTTCGCGTTCAGCGCAACTTCTGATCCCGATCGTCTGATAAGTCTCTGAGAAACCCCGGTGGGAAACTGCCGGGGTTTTTCGTTGGCAGAATCACGGTCTGACACGCAGCCGGTGCGAACACGCCGCTTCATTGGCCGGGAATGTACGAAAAGTACCTACGGTAACCTTCCATTAACCATAGCCAATGCAGGAATGTTCACGAAGGTGGACCGTTAGCCGAAGGAGAGGTGCAACATCGAGCCCACCGGCTTTCCTCCGGGACATTCAGCTCCTGCTTAGGTCGACCTGGTCGGCTGAATCGCCGTCGGCCTGGGAGATAAAAGCCTCAAACACAGTCCGTATTCGTGCTTGCGGAAGTGAGATCCACCCCAGGAGCTTCGCATGCGTATTCCAAAGGTAACTTCCGTCGCCGCGATTGTTGCTGCGGCCTATTGTGGTGTGGTCGCGAATGGTGTTGCGCTTGCGCAATCTCCAAGTGGAGCTGACTCCGAGATCGCCGTGCTCAAGCGACAGTTGCGATTGATGGAGCAGAAGCTCGACAAACTGGAAAAACAGACCGCGACGAATGTAACAGCGGCCGCGAGAGCCAATCCAAAGGCGGACGCCAAGGTCGCTGCGGCCACCACCAACGCAGCCTATCCGATGAAGGGCCCGGCGGCGCGGTCGGATGTGGTCGTCAAGATGCCGAACAACCGGCCCACCATCTGCACTGCAGACGATCAAAATTGCGTCTCGATCACCAGCCGCCTGCACTTCGATGCTGGCGGCTACGATTACCGCCCAAACACCGCGAGTACCACTCCGCAGCACCTTGACGATGGCGTCAACGCTCGCCGTGCGCGCCTCGGGGTGATTGGCAAATTCATGGGCGATTGGAATTACGCGCTGATCTATGACTTCGGCGGGTCCTCGGATGGATTTGCCGGGACTGGCAGCGCCGGCGGCACAACGGTCGGTTTCCTTCCGGGCGGACGGTTGTCTGGTATTGAGAACGCCTATCTCAGTTACACCGGACTCCAACCGTTTGACGGTAAACTCGCGATCGAAGGGGGCTATATGAATTTGCCCTATACCTTAGACCAGGCGATGAGTTCGAACGACATCCTGTTTATGGAACGTTCTTCCGCCCAGGTCATTGCGGCCGATATTGCAGCTGGTGACAACCGCTCCACGGTCGGCGCACGCTGGTACAACGACAGGTTCTGGGCAGGTGCTTATGCGACCGGACCCACCTCCGGGGCAATTCACTCCGGCTCAAGCACAAACCCAAACGGCACAACAGAGCAGTTTGGCGCCGTTGGCCGCGCCGCAGGGCAGGTCATTAATGGCCCGGATTACTCCCTCCACATCGGGGCGGATGCCGAATTTCTAATTGCGCCAGCGCACAATCAGATAACGGGGGCACAAACACTCACCTTGAGAGACCGTCCGGAACTGCGTCTGGACCCCACCGAGATCGTCTCGACCGGCGCGCTTGCGGGCGTCTCGGGTGCTCAGGTTTATAGTGTCGAAGCGGCAGGTACCTATGGACCTCTCTTCTTTCAGGGAGAGTACTACTGGTACAACGTCGATCGCGGCGCCTTGCCGGGCTTGCCAAGCTTGAAATTCGATGGCGGCTACGCACAGGCAAGCTTGGTGCTGACCGGCGAAACCCACACCTACAATTCAGCAACCGCCGCTTATAACGGTGTAGTGCCGGCAAATCCGTTCTCACTGAGTAGCGGCGCCTGGGGCGCTTGGGAGATTGCCGGACGCATCAGTATGATCGATCTCAACGATCAACTCGCGACGGTGAACGGTGTCGCTGGTGGAAAGCAGACCATCTATACGGCAGGTCTGAATTGGTACGTGACCAGAAACGTCCGATTCATGTTCAATTACCTGCATGGCGACATCGCTAAGCAGGTGAGTGCTACCAATACCAGTGATGTCGGTGCCAAGTTCGATGCATTTGCTATGCGCACGCAGCTCGCGTTTTAGGCTAAAAGCTCGCGTCCGTTTTAGTGTGCAGGAGTATACGCTTCGAGATCTGAGATTGGCCACCAGCCGAATTCAACTGTTCCCCCGGACCGGGCGCAACCCGCGCCGCTCAGCCAACCATGGCGACACTGCATTGAAGGTTTTTGGCCTAATAAATCGAAGAGACACTCTGGATCGAAGGGGCCGCCTTGGCAACTGAAGTTCACCGAAGTGGCTCAACCGGGATGACCCGCTTTACCCCGGCAAGCCGACGTCGTCGTTGAACAGTTACGTCCGACAGAATGCCAGAATGCTCACCGTACTAGTCTAGATAAGGTGGTCGGTCGCGCAGCTGCGACCCGTAAGCAAATCGAGGATTCCTGCCACAATAGGAGAATGTCCTGGAGGCAGTAGCTTGGCACTGTAGGTAGCTTGTGAGGTAACACAACCCAGGGTAACCCTACTCTA
>JBJMGJ010000393.1:0-6945 GCA_045807965.1 Bryobacteraceae bacterium
AGTGACGGTTTGCTTTCGCGTGGTTTATGTGTTTGCGGCGCTGGAGATCGGTTCGCGACGGCTGATTCATTTCAATGCCACGGACCATCCGACGGCGGAGTGGACTCTACAACAGCTCCGGGAAGCGCTGCCCGGAGATCGAGAATACAGGTTTCTGCTGCACGACCGACACAAAGACCTTCTCTCTTGCTTTGCACGAGGAAGTTGCGCACTGGGGTATCGAAGTCTTGAAATCACCCGCACATGCGCCCACGGCCAATGCTTTTTGCGAACGAGTAATCGGAAGCATCCGTCGAGAGTGTTTGGATTATTTGATACCGCCGAGTGAATCTCATCTGAAGCGCACGCTTCGAGAGTGGGTGAACCATTACAATACCGGCCGTCCTCATCAATCCTTAGGACCAGGTATTCCCGATCAAATTGAGCAGAAATCGCCGACAAACGGCGAGATGGAAACCATATCCGAGAGAAGACCGATACTTGCGAAATCGATACTCGGCGGTCTGCATCATGAGTATCGATGGGCTGATGCCGCCTAACTCAGTCAACATGACGCGGATGATACGTGATTTCAGTGCCTATGAGGCTTTTGCGCAGCACAACTGCGCCTGGGGCACCGAGCACAGATCTCGACAGCTTCGGTGAGCCTGATGCGCCTCGTCGTGAGCTCAGGCCCGTTCTCGGCAGCCGAGCCGCTGGTGCTACGAAGCGATTGGATGAAGCAAAATGGCGAGCACCTCGTTTCTTCTGCTACTTGTTGTGCCCTGTCCTTCGGCGCACACAACGGAGACCGCGCTACCGAACAGCAGATATCACGGCAGTGTTCCGTCCGTATGATTTCGGTTTCTGTCAATATGCCGCTTCATTCTGGCGACGCGACGAGCCGCAGACAGGCCCCTTTGGCAATTGAATCCCAACGGATCGAAACACAGAACACAGGTACGGCGAGGGAGCGGGTTCGGTCCCATTTGCGGGATGCACAGCCCGAAGTCGGACAATCAACGTGCTGCTCGATTTCGGCCCGCTGCCGCACCGCCGCGGGGCTTGATGTTGTTGAAGAAGATGAACGTGCCGTCGGCCCCTGATGTCATGATATCGGGTGTGCCGTCTCCGTTCAAATCGGCAACAGCAAAATGGGCACCGACGCCTGAGTGATTGTGCACAAGCTCAGGAACAAACTCAGCGCCCCCTGGCGCTTGCGGATTCCGAACGGTTCTATACCAATACAGCACGGGCGGCCCAAAGGGATCGGGATCGCTGTAGCCGAACAAGTGCGACATCGGTCGCTTGCCGACAATCAAATCCGGAATTCCATCTCCGTCCATATCAGCGAAATTCGTAGCGTGTGGCTCCGTGAACGTCACATCCCCAGCGTTCTTGGCTAGAAAATCATCCATAATAATGTGCTGGACGAAGGAAATTTTGCCATTGGCATCGCGTTTTTGTTCGTACCAAGCAAGTCCGAAGCCATGACCTTCCAAAGCCGTCACGACATCGTTCAACCCGTCGCCATTGACATCGTATACCCCGATCTCGGCGCCGCCGGCTCCCCCTTGAGTGGCGCCCCAGCGGCCGAATGCCTGCGGATGGTAGGTCCAAAGTTCCTGTTTGCTGTCCTTTGGCGGTTGTTCGAACCAACCATAAGCAGTCATGAAATCCATGCGCCCGTCGCCATTGATATCGCCAACGCCCAATCCATGGCCAATGTAGGCGCCCCAGGGTCCTCGTTCGGAAATCGTCTTGGTGATCCACTTGCCCGTCGGATTTGCCGGGTCGGGCTTTGAATACTGGAGGACAGCGTTGGCGCCTGAATGAATCAGCTCGGGCTTTCCGTCTCCATCGATATCCTTCAGCAACGTCTCCTCGTTACCGATGGGTTTGAGCACGACATAGTGATCCCAATGCCGTGATTCGCCTTTTGGATTCACGAAGAGCGTTGCCGTGCTGTATCCGGCGTTGCCGCTCATTACCAGGATATCGGGCCAAGCGTCGCCCGTGAAATCGTAGGCCAGGTTCACAATCGAAACTTGCGGGTACTCATTCGAAGGATTGTAGACCACCGGTGCGTAGAACTCTCTAGCGGTCGTATAGTCAGGTCCAAGATAATAGTAAGGGCCCGCAATTACATCTGGGATGCCGTCTCGATTGATATCGGCAACCGCGGCGCTCCACGAATAGTAGTAATCTTCGAGGCGCTGCATCCGGAAATTCCTGGAAACCTGTTCCACAGGGACTTGCCTAGCAAGGAGATCTTTAAACCGGACATCCCGGAACCGTGCCTCTCCGGCGCCGCCCACGTAGAGCGCAATCGGTCCAAATTTCCCAGCTGCCTCGTGCGCCGTAGTCCAGGCCAATCCACCGCCACTTCCATACGCGCCTCCGTTAACTGCTGGCTTAAGAGCGTCACCGTAAAGGTTGATCTCGAGCTGATTCCAATCGCCGGGACGATAGGCGCCCGTGGGTAGCTCGATAGCCGGCAAACTCACTCCCGTCGGCAGCGGTTCCACTAGGCATTGCACCGCCGGGGCACCGCGTGCAGCACACGCAGCCATAAGAGAGGTGAGCGCGTTCCGGATTTCGGCCGGCGTGTTGCCCATGTTCGATTGAAGGCCGCCCTCGCTTTGCCCGTGCGGAAGCGGAGCCCGCGAAACCTCTTCGCTCCGCGCATTCAGCGTCACTGCGTACGATGCTTGGTCTCCCTCAGAGAAGGAAACCAAAACGCCCTTCATCCCACCGTCTGCGGTTCTTTCGGCCCGAAGCAGCACGCCCGCCTTGCAGTCCCCGGTGCAATCGACATCGGCGTAGAACGCTACATCCGAAAACGATTTATCCAGTACTAGCCAGCCGCCGCTCGCCTGCCGAGGCGTTCCAACAATTGCGCCATTTTGGGCTTTCCAATCGGCTTGACCTAACGCGTGCCAGCCGGTGAGACTCGAGCCCTGAAAGATTGAGTCTGCGCGGAACTTTGGACCTTTGCCAAACGCCGGCATAGAAACAGCCAAACCAATTGCCGTCATGGCTGCCGCTATTGCACCTGCACGATTAATGAATGCCGTCATCGTTCCTCCTGGCCGGGTCTGCATGTTGTGCATTGTCACGTTCTCCTCACTGTCTCTCAATTACAGTACCTGTCCACGATTCGGTGACGTCTTCGCCAGAAGCTGCCAAAAACCTACTCCGGCAGACTATCCTGAGGGTCTCTAGCCATGCCCGGAACTCGACACCAAGCTTCCGGAGGTAAGCTTTGCGATTTTTGAGTTTTTCCATTTCGCGCACCCGTTGGGGAGCGGGTGAGTCAATCCCAACCATGATGTAACCCTCGATTTCTTTTTCGTCCATCATGTCGAGGATCGCCGGCATGTTAACTTTGCCCTTTTCCAGTGGGCAATAGCCGAGGTATTGCTCTCCGCCGGAAAAATCTTTCAAGTGCATATGGTGGACGATCGGAGGAAGTCCTGCACCACCTTAACTGGGTCTGCAGTGTCCCTTGCCCAGCTTTTGCCCAGTGAAGAGCTCAGAAGCCAAGCCGAAGCCCAAATTGGATTAGCCGCGGAGTGTTTACCTGAGCTGAAATGACGCCAAACGTCGAGTTCGCATTCGTAGTGGCGACCGTGTTAGGAGGCGAGAACTGTACCCGGTTGAAGAGGTTAAACGCCTCTGTTCGAAACTCTATGTTTAACCGTTCGGTGATCGCTGTGCGCTTGAACAGCGCAAAATTGAAGTTGGCGATTCCGGGGCCTCGCAGGACAGGATCGGTGCGGCTTTCGTTGCCGAACGTGTATGCTGCTGGCACGCTGTAGCAAGACGTATTGAAATAACGGTTCAAGCGTGACTGTACCCCTCCTGAGAGGCTTACTTCGCAACCTGCAGCCACATTGGGCCGTAAGCCGGTGTTCAAGCCAGTAAGATTCGGACTTGCGGTGAAGCTCAGGGGGAAGCCCTCCTGGAACGTGCTCACGCCATTAACGCCCCAGCCCGAAACCACCTTGTCCGCTACACCCTTCACTCCTGGCAGAAATTTCTTTCCCTTCCCCATCGGTAGATCGAGCACGTAGCTAACGCTCAGACGCTGGCGAGCGTCAAAGCCGGAAAGCGATTTCTCGGCCCTGAAGTTGTTAAAGTCCTGGGCACCCTGAAACTGCCCTCCTATCTGATTGTCAAGCCAGAAGGTCAGGGACTCTACATCGGCCAGAACCTTAGACAAGGTGTAGGCACCCAGGACTGTGCCGCCCGATCCGAACCGCTTCTCCACCTTCAGCGCGAGTGAGTGATAGGTGCTGTGGCCTTTGTAACCTCCCGCATTCGGCACGCTCGTGTACTGCGGAAAAGGCAGCAGCAGCTGCCCGAGTTGCACAGTCGGTTGCGCGAGCGGCCCAGTCGCAATCTGACCAAGAAACGGATTCGGCACCTGCTGCAGCAACTGGGTTCCCATGGAGAGGTACTGGTCCGGAATGGAATTGAGCTCGATGCGACTGTGTTGCAGGTGGACCCCGGTCAGCCCGGCGTATGCAGCCTCAACCGCGATATTGTTCGGCAACTGGTGCTGAACGGTGAAATTCCACTGCCCGATATACGGACTGTGCTCGTTCTGAAGAGCGGTTCCCCAGGTCCCTGGAGATATGCCTAGGAGTAGATTTTGGTAGTTCGGCAAGCGCGCGGGCGAGGGGATGATGCCGTTTGGATACGGATTGGAAAACGCATCTAGCACCGGTGTAACCCCAGAATTGATTGTGCCCACGATGGCGGTATTAATAATGTTTTGCGAGCCGCCGTAAGGACCTTCAAAGAAGTGTGCATTGGCGGCGGTGTAGTAGACACCTCCGCCGGTACGAATCACGGTTTTGTCATTCACGCGGTAGGCTAAGCCAATACGCGGCGCGAATAGATTGAAGCGTTCAGGCCGTAGGCCGGATTCCGGGTGATTGGCGGTATTCACCAGATCATACGCGCCCAGGACCGGCTTGCCATTTACCAAGGTCCCGTTCAATGCCGGGTTGACCTCGCTGGGGTTGAAAGTCGCCATGCGGCCAAACCGCTCGATGTAGACCCCTGGAATCTCCCAGCGCAGGCCGACGTTAACCGTCAACTTGTTCGTCGCCTGAAACGTGTCGTCAACGAAATACCCCTGGTATCGCATGGATGCCAGCGGTTTGCTGGCAGTCGATACATTACCGCCCGACGGATAACCAAGCAGGAACGAAGCCAGACCATTGCCTGTTGCGCCCGGGCTTAATGCGTTTTGAGACGTGAACAAATTATCAAAATTGAAGGTGCCACCTCCAATGAGCTGAAAATATGAGGTCTGCAGGAGACGCAAGTCGGCGCCGAACTTCCACGTATGTCGGCCCATAATCTTGGTAAGGGTCGGCGTCAGTACATAGTCATTGTCGGTGCCATAGTTTAACAATGAGCCATAACTGGTGTAGTTTGGACCCGTAACCGTAATGGTAGGGACTGCTATGGCGTCAGCTACCCCGCGTAGCGCGGGGAGCGTATTGTAGTACTGGGGCAATCCGAAAGTTGCGGCGACGTCGATTCCAGGGTTTCCGACGATTCTCGAATAGTACCAGCGCATGTACGATGCTCGAATATCTAAAATCGTCGTGGGACTGAACAAATACGTATCCGCCAGTACGGCTTGGTCCGTTACGAACGACTCGGGAGACCACGGATCGGCTGCGTACATCTGGTTCGCGTAAACGTCCACCGGGATGTTCATTGTATTAAAGCGCGTAAAGCGGGCAAGGATGCGCTGCTTGTCGCTCAGGGAATAATCGCCCCGCAAAGTATACTGGTCGTTGTCGCCACCCGTGCTGATATTCTTCGAAAAGTTAAAGTTCTGTGTGAAGGGCTGTCCCGGAATGTTTGGCAAACCCCACGTCGGGAAGTTGCTGAACTTTTGTGCAATAGGATTAATGCGGCTGGCGGGGATAACGTTGCCAGGGAACGGTAGGCGTTGCACGGCGCTAGTTCCGCAGGCTGCATTGTTGAATTGGCCGCATTGCGTCAGCGGGTCATAAATTGGAATCACCCCGCCGGAGGCATTGCGGTAGTTGGAGAAATCTCCCTTCAACATCGCGGCCGTCGGTACCGTATTCAGAAACAACTGTTCCTGGCGCTGACGATAACCCTCGTAGCCAAAGAAGAAAAACAATTTGTCTTTTTTGATGGGACCGCCGAGGGTCGCCCCGAACTGATTCTGCTTGAACGCAGGTTTACCAGCTCCAGTCGCATTGCCGAAGAAATCCCCAGCGTTCAGCACGTTATTTCGGAAAAACTCATACGCCCCTCCGTGAAAGCCGTTGGTTCCCGACTTGGATGCCATATTGATTACACCGCCGGCATATCGGCCGTACTCCGCGCTGCTGCTGTTAGTCTGCACGCGAAAATCGGAGACTGTGTCCTGGCTGGGCACCAGGATCACGATATTCCCGTAAGCGGTGTTCAGCGGGACACCATCCAGATACATAGCGCTTTGGTTAGCCGTGCCGCCGCCGATTTGATAATTACCGGCTGCGAACACATTCTTGCCGGTCAGGCTCGCTCCATCGGTTGAGCCCTGCGGCACGACTCCGGGCGCCAATGCGATAAGGTTTAATACGTTGCGGCCGTTTAGCGGCAACTCTTGTACGGAGCGAGCGTTGACCACTTGGCTCAAAGAAGCATTTTCCGTCTGCATTAGCGCAGCTTCGGCCGTTACCTGCACCGACTGAGTCACATCACCTACCTGCATGGGCACGTCGATTCGCACGGCTGCTTCCACATCGACCGTGATGTTATCGAGCGTGTAGTGGCGGAACCCGGATTGCTCAACGTCCACCTTATAACTGCCAGGAACCAGGTTGAGGAATCGATAGATACCGTCTGCTCCGCTCTGAACTGTCCGCCGCTCGGCTGTTCCCTTGTTGGTTAAGGTCACCGCGGCATCTAGGATCGCGCCGCCGG
>JBJMGJ010000394.1:0-13170 GCA_045807965.1 Bryobacteraceae bacterium
ACGCTCGATCAGTTCCGCGAGGCCAGAGCGTCTCAATGAGCTGAGCGCGGCCCAAATCTCCACACTGCGCTCTCGTCGCGAAAGCTCCGGAGTGTACTGGCGAGGGTTCGCGATGGGACCCCTGCGGCAGAAAGGCCGCAGTCAATGACCTAGCGCCCTTTCAGCGCGGCCGGATCTTTCACGAAAGCAAGTCCGCTGTCGTAAGGCTCGTTGAGCCGCTTGTGAGCGTCGGTCGCCCACGAATCGGCGAGCGCAACGCGTTCCAGGTGAGGCGCATATTGCTGGCTCGCCGCAGCCCAAAGCCCAAACGCGCCGTCGACGTGTACCCATACCTCGGGGGATTGAGCGCGCGTGCAGATTTCCGCGGCTGGATCAAATGCTCCCGTGTTGACGTTTCCTGCCTGTATGCAGACGATTGATGGTCGATTCAGAGGAGGTAACCTGCTCGCAATCACACGCCCCTGCCCATTCGATTCGACGTCCCAACCCAGGCGAGCCAGCAGGGAACGCCGCGCAGCAGCCAGCGCTTTGAAGTTGGCCACCGTTGCTCCAGTTCACGAATGCTCCGCCGGAGCCGGCGGGTAATTACAGCACGACCAGCCGCCATTTCAACGAAACCTTTTCGAGCATAAGTTCCGATCGGAGACGCAACAAACAACCCGGGACACTGATCCCACGCGCCGGGCAACCGGTTGGCCGCCAAGGCCGCAGGCAGAGATCCGCCGATGACGAATCCGAAGAATCGGCGTCCCGCCATACCCATGGTCGCCGGCGAACCGTTACGATAGAGGCGCTCGAGTACACGTGAGGGCTCCGTCGGCAGTTCGGGCATCGGCCCCCTCAAATCGTTGAGTCTCGCAAGGGCCTCGGCCGATGGCGTTACCCCTGTCCGGTCGAGATCCTCGAGATAGCGGGCTGCGATCTCGGCCGTTCTGTTCAGCAAGGGCCCGCATCGCTGCAGTTTTTAGCCGTTGCTGCTTACTGCCAACTCTCAGGTGGCGCCGACGATAAAGCTAATAGATTTTGGGGAAAGTTGTTACTGAGCCCCGCGGCTCAGCAACATCACCTTCACCGTGTGAAAGATGATGTAAAAATCGAGTGCGGGGGCCACATGCTTAATGTAGTAAAGATCATACTCGAGCTTGATCATGGCATCGAGCTGAGTGTCGCCATACTTGTGGTTAATCTGCGCCCAACCTGTGATTCCTGGCTTCACAGCTAGTCGCTGCCGGTAATAGGGGATCTGCTGCGCGAGAACTTCGACGAACTCCGGCCGTTCGGGGCGCGGTCCTACGATGACCATGTCGCCTTTCACCACGTTCCAGAACTGAGGCAGTTCGTCAAGCCGCAACTTGCGGAGCCATTTGCCCACCGGGGTAATACGGGGATCATCCTTCGACGCCCAAACCGCTCCGGTGCGCGCTTCGGCGTCGGCATACATGGAACGAAATTTATAAAGCGTGAAGGTATGCCCGTTCACGCCCACTCGCCGCTGCCGGTAAAAGACCGGACCTTTTGAGGAAAGCCTGACAGCGATGGCGGTCAGGAGCATGAGCGGCAAAAAGACGATTAGGCCAACAACTCCAATTACGAATGAATAAATGCCCTGGATCGTGAGCGCATGAGAACTGGGTCCGAGCATGCGCGAGAAGATCAGCTGAGATGGCTGAATCTTGCGGCTGCAGACCCGGCGCATCGCCACCTCGTAGGTGTCGGCGGCGTCTTCGATGACAACACCGGAGAAGCGAATCTCGAGCAGATCGTGCATCGGTAATCGATTCCGGCGTTCCGCCATGCCGACTACAATGCGGTTCGGCTTGTGCTTCTCGCATACCTCCCGGATGTCGCTCAAAGTGCCGAGACAGGGTATCGGGAAGTCATTGGGATCGTCTTCGCAGAGGTAGCCGAGAAGAGAATATCCGAATTCCGGTTTCTCCTGCAAGCACTCGATGACCTCGCCCAGAATACTGGAATTCCCGAGTAGAAGGACACGCTCGGACCGAAGAGCGCCGATGATGTACCGCCAGAAGAAGACTCGGTAAGCCGGAAGGACCAGGACAACCAGGAAGCTCCCGAACACCATCAGCCAGCGCGACAGCAGAAAGTCGGGCTGGAGAAACCCGATAAAGGCAAGCAGAAGCAGGGCGCTCCCCACCGCGAGACAAACCTGCTGAACCAGGAGCGTTCGGGACGTGATGCGCAAGTCAGCGTACAAATCCTGGTAGTAGAGGGTCAGAATGATAAATCCCGTAACGACGAGCAGTTTCCAGTAGTTTGCCTCGCCGAAAAGATAAAATCCCGCGTCAATTCTCAGGAGGAACAGGGCCGTCAAATAACAGGCCAGGATGAGTATTATCTCGGAGAGCAATAGCGCAAGTACGCTGGCCGGGATAAAAACGCGAAAAAGTCTAATCAAGCGAGATAGTTAGCGGGAGAGTTCGAGTACATGATTTTACCACGCGGCAGGGCCGTCTCAAAGATTCGTCGAGTTCGGGCAATGTCGCTCGAGCACTCGGGCGCTTCTTCCTCAAAGTATTGATTACGCTGAAGATAAATTCCACTTTCGGCCATGGCAAGCGTGCTATAAATTAAGAAGTATCTTAGGCTCCCGTCCTCCGTTGTTAGACACCGTCATCCGGTTTCAGAAATGCTCCGACTCACAAAGAAGGCAGATTACAGTCTGATTGCTCTCAGACATTTTGCCTACCGCCAGAGACAGACCGGAGGGCCTGTCAGCGCGAAGGAAGTCTCGGACGTTTGCGGGATTCCCTTGCCAGTTTTATCCAAGCTGCTGCAAAAGCTGGGCAAGAGCGGCTTTCTCATATCAGAATACGGGACGAATGGCGGATATCGGCTGGCTCGCCATCCGAGCAGGATCACAGCGCTCGAAGTGATACGGGCGATCGATGGCCCGATAGTGTTGGCGAATTGCTTTACGGAGCACGCAGTGTGCGGCCATTCCGATAAGTGCACAGTAAAGAAGCCTTTGCGGCGTATTCACGAGGGGATCCTGCGACTTCTGGATGGCGTCAGCATCCAAAGTATGCTGGAGGATTCCGAGGGCAAGACCGAATCTCAAATGCCGGGTTCCCAACTCGTTGCCTTGCAAAGCGCGGCGAGCCGCCTTGATCCGGAAGAATCTTTAAGGAATAAACAATGAAACTGCCAATCTACATGGATAGCCACGCGACCACCCGCACGGATCCCAGGGTGGTCGAGGCGATGATCCCCTACTTCACTGAGTACTTCGGGAACGCCGCGTCGCGAAACCACAGCTTCGGGTGGGAGGCAGAACAGGCGACGGAAAAATCTCGCAAACAGATCGCGGACCTTATCGGAGCCACGCCCAAAGAGATTGTTTTCACGAGCGGCGCCACGGAATCAAACAATCTCGCTCTCAAGGGCATCGCCGAGATGTATGCGGAGCGCGGGAATCACATCATTACGCAAGTAACGGAGCACAAGGCCGTGCTCGATACTTGTAAGCACCTTGAGAAGAACGGTGTTCGAGTCACTTACCTTCCCGTACAGACGAATGGGCTGATTGATTTGGACCAGCTCCGGGACGCCATCACGGACAAAACCATCCTGATCTCGATTATGTATGCCAACAACGAGATCGGCGTGGTTCAGCCGATGCGGGAAATCGGCAAGATCGCGAAAGAGAAAGGCATCCTGGTTCACAGCGATGCAGTCCAGGCGGTGGGCAAGATTCCGGTTAACGTCATCGCGGACGGAATCGACGTGCTTTCGTTAACAGCGCACAAGCTATACGGTCCGAAGGGCGTTGGCGCTCTTTACGTCCGTCGCCGGAACCCGCGCGTTCAGATTACGGCTCAGATGGATGGTGGCGGCCACGAACGCGGGATGCGCTCGGGCACGCTCAACGTCCCCGGAATCGTCGGCTTGGGCGCGGCTTGCGAAATTGCGAAGAATGAAATGCCGGAAGAATCCAAACGGCTCAGCTTTCTCCGCGACAAACTGAAAGAGAAGCTGATGGGCAGCCTCGACGAGGTCTATATCAACGGCACCATGGAGCATCGACTGCCCCATAACCTCAACATCAGCTTTGCCTATGTGGAGGGCGAGAGCCTTCTAATGGGTATCAACGACATCGCCGTTTCGAGCGGGTCAGCCTGCACTTCCGCCACTCTGGAGCCCAGCTACGTTCTGAAGGCTCTTGGCGCCGGTGACGACCTGGCACACTCTTCCATTCGCTTTGGGCTGGGCCGGTTCAATACCGAAGAAGAAGTGGATTACGTTGCAAACAAGGTCACCGATGTGGTGAGGAAGCTGCGCGATCTTTCACCCCTCTATGAGATGGCGAAGGAAGGCGTAGACTTGTCAAAGGTAGTCTGGGCGGCTCATTAAAGAAATAGTTCGAAAGGATACGACATGGCATATTCAGACAAAGTCATCGATCATTACGAGAATCCACGCAATGTTGGATCTCTCGACAAGAGCAGCAAGGACGTAGGCACAGGCATGGTGGGCGCGCCGGAATGCGGCGATGTGATGAAGCTGCAGGTCAAGGTAAATCCGCAAACTGGCGTCATTGAGGATGCGAAGTTCAAGACCTTCGGTTGCGGAAGTGCAATCGCAAGCTCTTCCCTCGCTACCGAGTGGCTGAAGGGCAAGACAGTGGATCAGGCTCTTGAAATCAAGAACACGGATATCGTCAATGAGCTCTCCTTGCCCCCGGTGAAAATCCACTGTTCTGTTCTCGCCGAAGACGCCATCAAGGCTGCGATTTCGGACTACAAGGACAAGCAGGGCGCGGCCTCTAAGAAATCGGAAGCCGTTACTGTTCAGTAATTGTTATGGCTGATCTGACCCAACTTGCCGGAGCTCCCACCGCTTCCCCGGAATCTGCGACTGCAACGGAATCCGCAGAGAAGCGCGTCTTTGTGACTCCCAAGGCGGTGGGCAAAATCAGAGATGCTTTTGCTCGCGAGAAGGTGAGCGGCGGCTTGCGGCTAGGCGTGCTTGGGGGCGGATGTTCCGGATTGAGTTATCAATTCAAATTCGCGCCCGAGCCGAGGCCACGCGATCACGTCTTCCAATTCGAAGATGTACGCGTGTTCGTGGACCCGAAAAGCATGTTGTTTCTTGATGGAATGACGCTCGATTGGCAGGATTCACTGATGCAATCGGGCTTCGTTTTCCAGAACCCGCACGCAACCAAGAGTTGCGGCTGCGGTACTTCCTTTTCCGCCTAAGCTTCGGCTAAATAGCGCTGCTTCTCGTGACGCAACTTTCCCGTTGCGTCGCTTCCCTTCCCCTCCTATGTCTTCTTCTCGTAACTTCTACGAATTCTTCGGTTTTGAACGCAAGCTTGATCTTGATGAAAGTGCTCTCCAGAAACGCTTCTACGAGCTCAGCCGCGAATGGCACCCCGATCGGTTCAGCCGCAAAGGGCCTGAGGAGAGCGTACGAGCGATGGAGAACACGGCCATCATCAACAATGGCTACCGCACACTCCGCGACCCGGTAAAAAGGGCCGAATACCTGCTTACCGAGGAAGGGTTTCCCATCGGTGAGCAGAGGTCGAAAGATGTGCCCCCCGAGCTGCTGGAGGAAGTCTTTGAACTGAATATGGCGCTCGAAGAAATGCGGGGCGGCGACGAAACCGCGCGACCGCAGCTCGAAGAAGCTAAACAGAAGTTTGTGGGCATGCGAACGGAAATTGATGGTCAGTTGAGAACGCTTTTCACGAAATACGACGCTTCGGAAACTGAGAGCGAGACCGCGAAGCAGGCCCTGAACGAAATCCGGGGAGCACTCAACAAGCGCCGTTACATAGAGAACCTGATCCGCGACGTGGATAAGGCATTGAATCCTGCGATTTCTGCCGCGCAAACGGTCGAAGATCGGCTCTAACGAAGTATGGGAACTTTTCAGATCGACTTCGGCGAGAGTCGCCACTCCAAGATTGTCGGTATCGACCTGGGAACCACAAACAGCTTGATCGCGGTCATGGACCTGACCGGTCCGCGCATCCTTGAGGACGCCAACGGGCGCAAGATTGTCCCCAGCGTCGTCTCTTCTATTCCCGATGGACGCCTGATTGCCGGCGAGACGGCTCGTGAGCTTCTCCTGACGAATCCCGAGCGCACCGTTTACTCCGTGAAACGTCTAATGGGCCGTGGTGTCAACGATGTCCGCGACGAACTCAAGCTCTTCCCCTTCCGTATCGCGAGCGACAGCGAGGCGGTTATCAAGCTGCAGCTGGGATCCCGCACCTATACACCACCTGAAATATCGGCCGCGGTTCTTCGGCAATTGAAAGACAATGCGGAAGCGGCTCTCGGCGCACCGGTATCGGAAGCCGTCATCACCGTTCCCGCTTATTTCAACGATGCACAGCGGCAAGCGACGAAGGACGCGGGACGCTTAGCCGGGCTGGAAGTGCTCCGGCTCGTCAATGAGCCGACAGCAGCCTCGCTTGCCTATGGGCTGGATAAGCGTAAAGAAGGCATCATTGCCGTATACGACTTCGGTGGCGGCACGTTCGACATCTCGATTCTCCGGCTTCACGATGGCATCTTCGAAGTGCTTGCCACGAATGGCGACACCCACTTGGGTGGCGACGATATTGACAATCTGCTTCTTCGAATCGCGATCGAAGACATCGGATCGGATGGCGGTCCGAGCATAGCCGATGACCCTGAAGGCGTACAGCGGCTGCGACGCGCTGTGATCGCCGCCAAGGAAGAACTGTCGTTTGCACCCGAAGCCAAAATTTCTCTCGACTACAAGGGCACTGAATACCAGCGTGTTATCGATCGCCCACTATTTGAACGGCTGATCGCACCCATCGTAGAACGCACGCTTGAACCTTGTGCCGCCTGCCTCGCGGACGCAAAACTCACGCCCGCGGATATCGACGAAGTTGTCATGGTTGGCGGATCCACGCGCATTCCGCTGGTGCGAACGGCGGTCGAACGCCTGTTCAAAACGAAGCCGCATACCGAATTGAATCCGGACGAAGTGGTTGCTTTGGGAGCGGCCGTGCAGGCGGGCATCTTGGCAGGCGACGTGGAGGATCAGTTATTGCTGGACGTCACGCCGCTGTCGCTCGGCATTGAGACGATGGGCGGCGTTGTTTCGAAGTTGATTCATCGCAACTCCACCATTCCAGCCAGCGCCACCGAGAGCTTCACGACCGCGGTTGATGGCCAGCGAAACGTGTTGATCCACGTGTTGCAGGGTGAACGCGAGTTGGTGAAAGACTGCCGCAGCTTGGCTCGCTTCGATCTGAAAGACATTGATCCGGTTCCGGCCGGCTTTGCACGCATCGAAGTGCGATTCCTGATCGACGCGAACGGGATCCTGAACGTCACGGCGCGTGATGCACGCACGGGCAAAGAGCAGAGTGTGGAAGTGAAGCCCTCATATGGTCTTTCCGAGGAACAGGTGGAAGCCATGATCCAGGAGAGCTTCGACCGTGCCGAAGAAGATTTGCGAGAGCGCCAGATGCGTGAGGCAAGAGTAGAAGCGGATACCATTCTGCTTGCAACGGAGAAGGCGCAGAAGAACGAGGCTTGGCTGAACCTTTCAGCGGAAGAGCGCGACACGATCGAGAAGGCGAAACGGGAGATCCAGGCGGCTTACAGCGGTAGCGACTATCGCCTTCTAAACGAGAAGATCGAAGCCCTCAACCACGCGACCCACAGCCTCGCCGAGAACATGATGAATACGGCGGTCCGGGGCGCATTGAAAGGAACGAAGATCGACTGAGCCCGATCGGGTCGACTAGAATCGTGGGGAGATTATCATGCCAGGCCTAAGCTGGAATCACACCGAAGACATCGCACTGAGCCTCCTAGAGGCTCATCCTGACGTCGACCCCACTCACATCCGCTACACCGATCTGCACAAGTGGATTACCGAGTTACCGGACTTTAAGGATGATCCGATGGCGTCTACCGAGGGCAAGTTAGAGGCGATCCAGATGGCCTGGGTGGAAGAGTACAACGAGTCGCGTTAGGCGGGAAAGATCTCGGCGACCGGGATGACGATGCCGTGGAATTCGACTGTTTCACTTTCCCGTGCTTCCCGGTTGCCGTCCGCACTTAAGACTTGGACAACTCGCTTATCGGGATAGGCAATCCAGACTTGCTCCGCTCCATGTTCGAGGTATAGAGCGGCCTTCAGCAGAAGTTTGCGAGTCTGCTTTGGAGACGCAACCTCAACAGCCAAGGCTGGAGCCTCACGGAGAAAAGTATCCCATCCGGTAGCTTCCCAACGCTCGCGAGAAACCACGGCCGCGTCAGTGTTAGGCAAGGACGAATCTGTCACTCGGCAAGCCACTTCGCCGAGGACGATAAATCCTTCCTGTTCGAGGGGAAGCAACCGTCTCTCAATTCGTCTCACAACCTCGTTGTGCCGGGGCTTGTTGTTGGGCGACAGGTAGATTTCTCCTTCGATGAGTTCTTCGTGATTCCCGTCCCAACGCTCTGGGCGCTCGAGGAACTGCTCGACCGTTATCGGATGAGGCCGGACTGCCGTGCTCATACCCGCCATTATCGACCAAAGCAGCGTGCTATCCTAGCGAGAGTAGTCGCGCTGTCCTCGGTCGCTGAGGCGTTGCGGTTCTTGGGACGAATCCCGTCCACACCCATTCTGTTTGAGCCAGGAAGGCTATGCCCAAGTTAAAAACTCATAAGGGAGCTGCGAAGCGTTTTAAGAAGACCGGCACGGGGAAGATTACCCGGCGTCATGCGAACGCACGCCATATCTTAACGTCTAAAACGCGTTCCCGAAAGCGCAAGCTCGGCCAGGGCGTTGTCGCAGACGACGCCGATCAGGCTAAGTTGAAGGAAATGCTTCCCTACTAAGGGGGCGTACAAGAAGACTCAGAGCGGGGGCAGCGCGCTGCACGTGC
Organism: Bryobacteraceae bacterium; assembly: GCA_045807965.1. Taxonomy (GTDB): domain Bacteria; phylum Acidobacteriota; class Terriglobia; order Bryobacterales; family Bryobacteraceae; genus Bog-105. The sequence goes on from JBJMGJ010000394.1 coordinate 8,888, forward strand.
CTGACCCCCCTCCCGGAACGAAGTTGTTCCTAATTTGATTAAGGAGAAAACGTGCCAAGAGTAAAAAGAGGTACCCACCGGCGAGATTATCGCCACAAGACCCTACGCCGTGCGAAGGGCTTCTTTCTCACCAAATCGAAGCTGAACCGGTCCGCGCAAGAAGCGGTCGAGAAGGCGCTCCGTTACGGATACGTCGGCCGGCGACTCAAGAAGCGTAACTTCCGCTCGCTCTGGATCGTACGCATCAACGCAGCCTGCCGCGAAGTCGGCATCAGTTACAGCAAGTTCATCAACGGTTTGAAACGGGCCGGGATTGAACTGAACCGAAAGGTTCTGGCTGACATCGCTGTCAACGATACTGCCGGATTTGCGTCCTTGGCAACAAGGGCAAAAGAAGCTCATCAAGCACAAGTTCAATAAGCCATAATAGCCATCATGGCGGCTAACACGACTGAAGTCACTGGCGAGAGCGTCGATACCCTTGCAAATCTGGAGGAGCGCATCAACCGCGCCGTCCAATTCATCAGTCAGTTGCGTGCAGATAATGACCATCTTCGGGACAACTTGAAGAAGGCCAACGAGGATATTGGCGCTCTTCAAAGCGAACGCGACGAGGCACAATCCTTCTCGGAGGAGTTTCAGCGCGAAAACACCGCGCTTGAGGCTAAGGTCGCCAATCTCACGGAAGAACTGGAAACCCTGCGGGGCGAACGCAAGCAAGTGAAGCATCGGATCGAGAAACTTCTCGGCCAGCTTGACCTACTCAGCGCCAGCTAACTTCGTTCATCTAACCCAATGGACATTCCGGGCACAGCCAAGCAGATCGTCCGGGTTAACATCTTCAACCAGACGTACGCCATCTCGGCCTCCGGCAATGTGCGGGAAGTTGAAGATCTGGCGCGCGAAATTGATGATTTAATGGCGGCGATCGCGAAGCGATCCGGTGGTCTGGACACCACTCGCACCGCCGTACTTGCCTGTCTACATCTGGCAGACCGGCTCAAAACTGTCGAACGGGAGCTAAGCGAGTTTAAGCAGTCCGTCAGCCATAAAAGCCGCGATTTTGCGTCGCTTCTCGATCGTGCCTTTGCCGATAGCATCGTACCTGAAGGCTGATCACCGGAGGGCGGCGGTGTCGGCGAAGCACACGTTCTTGCGCAGTTCCAAATCCCGCAAACCGAACCAACGATTGAACGTACCAGGCTGGCCCGAATGTCGATGGCGGACGCCGGTATAAACTGTTCAGGCAAACAGAAAGATGAAAACAAGAACAGATCTTGTACGTACGCTTGCGTGGGCGCTCACGCTGGTTGGCGCGAGTTTAACGACGGCCATCCAAGTTCGGGCGGCAGCGCCGCCCCGGCCACAGGGACCGTGTGACATTTATGCGACGGCGCGCAACCCCTGTGTCGCCGCGCACAGCACCACACGCGCGCTGTACGCCGCTTACAACGGCCCACTCTACCAGGTAGTGCGTCAATCGGACGGCAAAACGTTGAATATCGGGGTCGCGCAGCCGGTCGAATCGCCGGTCCCGGATGGCGGGGGATACGCCGACGCGGCCGCGCAGGATGCGTTCTGCGCTAATACCTACTGCTGGATCGCTATCGTGTACGACCAATCGCCCAAACACAATGACCTCATCCAGCCGCCCCGCGGCGCATTCAGCGGTCCGGCCATGGGAGGCTTTAACAATCTCCCGGTGGCCGACATGGCGCCGATTACGATTATGGGCCACAAGGCCTACGGCGTTTTCGTTGCCCCGGGCATGGGACTCCGCCAAAACGACGCGAAGGGCACAGCGGTTGACGACCAGGCCGAGGGGCAGTATTGGGTCATCAACGGCCACCACTTTAATTCCGGCTGTTGCTTCGATTACGGCAATGCCGAGATCGACAGCCGTGACGACGACAACGGCACGATGGAAACCACCTATTACGGCAACGCCACGCCCTGGTATCACGGCAACCCGCCCGGGCCGTGGATTATGACCGATCAGGAAAACAACCTGGTGGGGTGTGTCAACCCGGATGGATCCAAATTGTGCTCGAACCTGCCGAATATCTCCTGGCGATTCGTGACTGCGATTGCCAAAGGCGAACCGCACCACTGGACTTCCATGGGCGGCGATGCCCAGAAGGGCGAGCTGAAGGTCATGTTCGACGGACCGCGCGTCGATTCCACCTATGACCCGATGCGGAAACAAGGGGCAATCCTCCTCGGCAATGGCGGAGACAACAGCGTAGGGTCGCAGGGCACTTTCTATGAAGGCGCGATGACAGCCGCCGGCACGTTCCCGTCCGACGCCACCGACCAACTCGTGCAGGCAAACGTGGTAGCTGCGAAATACGAGATGCCACGGCTGAGCCTCACGCCGGCTTCGGCTACCAGCACTCCCCCTGGGCTTCAGACATTCTCACCGGGATCCTCGCAGGACACAACCGTGACGTTTACGAATACAACCGGAGCGCCTGTCTCGGGCGTCAAGTTAGGTGTTTCGGTGCCGGACAAGCAATGGAATTCTACCGTTTCCGGCGGCACGGAGACTTCAAGAACGTTTGCTGATCCTATCGCGCCGGGTGCGAGCGTGAGCGCGACGTTCAAGATTACCTCTGGGCCAACGGCATACAACGGCGACCTGGTCGGCAATGTCTCGTGGACGAACTCCAGTGGCAGAACCCAATCCGAGACAACGGCCGAGAAGGTGCGCAATGTGAGCCCGATTAAGATCAACGAATTCCGTGTGAGCGCCGGTTCTCCCAGCAACTCGACGGACTCGTTCATCGAACTGTACAACGCCGGCTCCAGTAGCGTCGACCTCTCGAACTGGAGCCTGACCCACCATCCGACCCAGCAAGCCATGTTTTCTTCGGTGAAGATCCCGTCCGGGACAAAACTGGCCGCTGGCGGGTTCTACTTGCTTGGTCTTTCGAACTCCGGGCTGGCGGTTCCTGCGCGCGCGGGCGATACGACCATCTACGTCAGAAGCACAAGCGGCATGTCGGCTGGCGACACGGTCACGATTGATACGGGTTCCGGCGTTGAGACCCGAAAAATTGTGAACGTCGGCACCGCCGCCGGGACCAGTACGACCCTGTGGCAGCCCCTCCCGGATGGTCCGGTGATCACGATTCCCGCCGGCGCGACCAACGTGCCCGTGACGAGCGTCGCCGGCTTTGTGCCGGGTCAGAAGATCGCGATCGGCCATGGCGCCACTTACCCCGCAGTCGGGAGAACGGTTGAGCGATACGAGGTAGCGACCGTCAAGGAGCTCGGCAAGCAGGGCACGCAAGCATTCCTGGGGGCGGATGCACCCGTCGGGTCGACCAATATTAAAGTAACGTCAGTCGCCAACATCTCGGTTGGTGACAAGATCAGGTTGGATATCGACAGCGTTGGCCATGGAATCGACACTGTCACGGTCACCCGCGTCGGCACCCAAGCGAACCGCAGCAACCTCTCGGCGAACGCGAGCGCCGGAGCTACCAGCATCAAACTGCGCAGTGTGAATGGTTTCGCTACAGGAGACAAGCTGACGATTGGTACCCCCGCGAACCGTGAAACGGTCACCATCACCGCAGTCGGGGCGCAGGCTTCAACCGGCGCTACCCTCGACTTCACGCCAGCTCTTGCCCAGGCGCATACCAACCGCGAGCCGGCAGTCACTCCGGGCACGGGCCTCGACTTAGCCGCCCCGCTGCGCTTCGAGCATGCGGCCAACCTCCCCTTCAGCGTGAAGGGAACAGGGATCAGTTTCACGCCCGAGACGGCGGTTGCTCACTCGAGCAATGAACCCGTCCAGCCGCTCGGCACAGGTATTACGCTGGACAAGCCTCTCACCAAAGATCACGCCATTGACGCGGCTCTTCGAGACACGTTGGTCAAGAACGCAGGGTACCAGGGAAGTCCGGCACCCAATCAGTGGTTTGGCGGGCCAGCCCTCTCGACCAGCGCCGTTACGTTCGGAGGTATCCCGATCTCCATCAGCACCGGGAGTATGGTGCTGCGTGACGCCGCCGGTCTGGTTGTCGATAGCGTCAATTACGGCGGCCTCGTCGACCCCTGGGCCTCCGAAGGGTACCAAGCCGGTTCAGGCGCCGGGCAAAGTGGCTGCTTCGTAACTGCGCCCGTGTCGGCCACGGGCTCCGGATCGGCCGCTTCAACCGTCGCAACCAGCGACAGAAGCGCGGGCCGTTTCCCAGACGGGCGCGATTCCGACAGCAACTGCACCGATTTCCGGACCCAGCCCGCGGCTACCCTGCCGAACGGTTCGGCCCCTGGAG